>JAYVBW010000109.1:0-8521 GCA_043750255.1 Pirellula sp. | reverse complement strand
GCCGGACAGACGAAGGTAGAAACGTTCTCCATCACGCTCAACGATGGCAACGGTGGTACGGTTGCTCGGCTCATTACCGTGACGATTACTGGCACGAATGATATTCCCATCGTGGCCACCACGGATGTGACGGGCGCGGTAACCGAACTTGGTGCTCCAACGGGTAACCTCACTGACTCGGGTACGATCGGCTTCACCGACGTCGATGTAGCAGACGTGCACAGCATCAATGGTGCCATTACGGCATCGGTCGGCGCACTTGGAGCATTCACCGCCAGCGTCACGGCGGATACGACCGGTAGCGGTGCTGGTGGCGTGATTACTTGGAACTACACGGTCGCAGCTGCTGCCGTAGAATACTTGGTGGCTGGCCAGACAAAGGTAGAAACGTTCTCTATTACGCTCAATGATGGCAACGGCGGCACGGTCGATCGCTTAATCACCGTGACAATCACCGGTACTAACGATACTCCAATTGTGGCCACCACCGATGTCACAGGCGCGGTAACCGAACTTGGTACTCCAACGGGTAACCTAACCGACTCGGGTACGATCGGCTTCACCGACGTCGACTTGACTGATATTCACAGCATCAATGCTTCCATCACGGCTTCGAGTGGAGCACTCGGAACATTATCTGCCAGCGTCACGACAGATACGACCGGTAGCGGTGTTGGTGGCGTGATCACTTGGAACTACAGTGTCGCAGCTGCTGCCGTAGAGTACTTGGCGGCTGGGCAGACGAAGGTAGAAACGTTCTCTATTACGCTCAATGATGGCAACGGTGGTACGGTTGCTCGGCTCATTACCGTGACGATTACGGGCACCAACGATGCTCCGCAAATCTCAATGCTCTCCGCGACCTCGGTCCAGGAGAATGGATTCTCGACTTTAAGCGGTCTTTATAGTGACGCTGATGGCCTAGATGTGCACCAGATTACGATCAATTGGGGGGAGGGACTACCACAAACTGTCGCAGTAAGCGGTGGGGCATTTTCGATCTTGCACCAGTATCTCGATGACAATCCAACTAATACGGCATCGGATCCCTACACCATTACCGTTAAAGTAACCGATAATAATGGCGGTGTATCCGCCAACTCTTCAGTTGGCATTATTGTTAGCAACATTATTCCGACGATTACCTACCTTACCAATAGTTCACCGAATTTGGGTATGGCCGGTGTCGGTCAATCGGTATCCATTAATGGAGGCTTTACCGATGTCGGACGACTTGATACGCATTTAGCTACGATCGCATGGGGCGATGGTATTTCAACGAACGCAACGATTGCTGAGCTCAACGGCAGCGGAACTTTGGCCGGTACGCATGTGTATGCTGCAGGAGGTATCTACTCGGTCAATGTGACACTAAGAGACGATGACGGCGGTACCGTCATTCAGTCAACCTCAACGATTATTGTTGGTGTTGGTTTGGTTGGAAACACTCTGTACATCATTGGCACCAATGGCAACGATGAAGTAGAGATCGACTTGAAGGGTGGGAACATACCGCTCATCGCAGTCGAATCGGAGTTCAACGACCGCCACGAACAAAGGCGAGAATTCCTACTCAGTCAGGTGACTAACATTGTCATTTTGATGGGTGCGGGGAACGATGTAGTCGAGATCGATGCTGCAATAACTATTGCGACATACATCGATGGTGGCGATGGCAATGATGATTTGAAAGCTGGCAGTGGAAATACGACGATGATCGGCGGGTTAGGCAACGATGAGCTCAAAGGCGGGGCAGGAAAAGACTGGATGGATGGTGGTGAGGGCAACGACGACCTCGATGGCGACAACGGCAACGACACACTCTATGGTGGAAACGGTAACGACCAACTTAATGGGAATAAGGGTGATGATATTCTTTATGGTGGCGATGGTAACGATAACCTAGTCGGAGACGAGGGCAATGATATCCTCCTCGGTGGTGTCGGCAATGATTCACTCGATGGTGGCAAGGGGCTCGATCTGCTGATCGGCGGCTCCGGTGCAGATCAACTTAGAAGTGGCGAGGATGGAGACATCCTAATCGGTGGTACAACACTGCACGACGCCAATGAAATCGCTTTGAAAGCGATACATGCAGAGTGGACGTCATCTAGAAACTACAGCGCACGGATTGCGAATATTCGTGGCACGGGAAGTGGGGCCAGGAACAACGCACACTATTTCCTCAACTCAACGACCGTTTTAGATGACGCAGCCGTGGACAGATTGACCGGTTCAAGCGGACTCGACTGGTTCTGGTGCAAGGTAGGTCAAGATATTGATGACAAGAAATCAAACGAAGTTAGGAATTAGATGTTTTTGTTGGGACCAAACAACGACGACAAAAACGCCGAAAACGAGCGAAGAACTTGCTCGTTCACATGGTTTGTTCAGCCTTAAAAACAATTTCTGAAAATCAACAAATTGCGTCTTCGGAATTGGCTTCCGTTTTCGCCTTAGTTTATAGGGGGCTTTCTTCCGACTGTTTCGCAATCCATTCACGAACTGCATTCAGTGTCGACTTATTCACGCCCGGAGTTGAAAAAGTGCGTGCGTTGCTGAGGCTCGAAGCATTGGCCGGGAAGTATAGTTGCATTGCATTCAATGAGGTTTGCCAAGTTTCCTTGGCCCATGGTGCTCACCGCCTGCTCACTCAAGGTCGAGATTGACCGAGCGCCCCCTTTCGCAATGGATTTCGCCGTAACGCTGTGAAGCGGTTTTGTCAGTTCCGAGGCGGGTCAAACCGCCTGAGAGATAAAGCCTAGTTCAAGCCAGGCCAACGCAACCGACGATATTCCTCGATGCGGCGAATTACGTCCGCACGGAGTGATTCTTCGGCTAGCTTGCGTTCTGTGGCGCCAGGAATGTTCAGTTCGCACTCGCGCTGGGCCAACTCCAGGGCGGAAAGATTACGTTGAAAATCGTCTTGCTGCGATTCGGCCGTTGCGACACTCTTCTTGTGCAGTCCGATCGCCTTTCTCTTCCGGCCAGCTGCCCAATGCAATATCCCTCGTTCTCGGAGCACATGAGCTTTCTCGTGGGCAAAGAGTACTGACAGCCAAGCCGCCGCACGACTTGCGGACCAAGCTCGACGCAGCTCCCGCCGCCTTTCGCGACCTTCGGGCAATGACAAGGCATAGGCTCGCTGGGCTGTTAGATACCAGGAGGCCGTACTCGCAGTGTAGGAACAAACGAGATAATTTGCTCGGGATAACTGGCATGCACTCCTTAGTACCGTACTTGCTTGTTCCAATCGCTGATGATGCAAATGCCACATGCCTTCACACAACTCCAACATGGCAGATGTAAGGCGGTCACCGTCCCCTAAATCCAGGCAAGAACTTAGCTCCTGGAACGGAATGTTTCCGCCACTGGCCAGGCCGAAGGTCATGATCACGCCAGCGGATGCATCTTTACCAGAACGCACCGATCGCTCAAAACACTTGGTACCGGTATCCAACGCCAACTCCAAATAGAGCCGGCGATGACCTGCCATAACAATATGAGCTTCCGCGATAAAGACCAGATAGGGATCTCCAGTACGATTCAGAATCTCGATTGCGATTTGCGCTTCAGAAATTGACTGCTCGTACTTGGCCAAGGTAAAGTACGCCATGCTCCGCATAGTATGTGTATGCCCCTCGGTCATCAAGTCGGCATTGCGGCGTGCAATTGCGAGGGCTTGATCACTACGCTGCAGACCTCGTGCACTAAGTCCAACTACCGACATGGGAGCTGGATGAAGTCCGTATGCGTATGCCAAACCGAGCGATTCCTGGTGGCTTTCAGCCAGATTGACTCCCTTGATATGAGTCCAGATCATCCGCAGACCATTGTAGTAATAGGACACAATGCTGTTTCGATTGGCAAGTTCGATGGCCAATGCATCCGATGCACTCGGAGGAGTATCTCTCGCATAGAACCGCTTCGGAAGAACTCCGTGAAGGACTTGAATCAGTGATTCTCGTGCCAGTCCAAGCAACAAGCCTAGCAACGATTCGGGAACCCAATTCCCTAATCTTCGTAAGGCAGCCGAATAAAGCGCAACACCTTGTGCGATATTTCCTTGCTTGTGATTGATCTCCGCACGCAAACCTAAGATCTGCGATTGCTGAAATGGATCATTGGTCCGCAATTCCGCTCCCACTATGGCTTCCATGGCTTCCGGATAGCGTCCAATCAAACTCAATGATCGCCCTTGACCACGGGCAATTCGAAAACGGAGCTTCTCCTGTGTTTGCGCAACGTTGCGATGGGCGATTGCGTACTGTTCCGTCGCCGCTTGGTGGGAAAACTGAGCCGCTGCTTGCTCGGCCGCGAGTACTGCAAAAACACAAGCGAGGCGCGTCTCTCCGGCGGCATCGTAATGGTACGCCAAATCATATGGCCGAGTCATCGCGGGCAACTCCACAGTACGGCAGTCTTCGATATCCGTTAGGTACTGATCGGTAGGCTCTCCCACGGACAGTACGGCGATCACGTCTGCCAACGACCGATGCCACCTGCGTCGACAGTTCGTTTCGAGTCCATTCAATACCGTCTCGCGTATTTTGTCATGGTAGGTATCCACCATCGGTGAGCCCTCGCTGCCGATTAGCCGAATCAGTTTTTCGCTGCGCATGTGAGTCAGAATGGCAAGCCCGTTCGCGGCATGGCCAGCCGCCCGAGCGGCCTCCTCCACAGTCAGTGACTGCCCAGACACAGAGATAACTTCGAGCAGATCGGATGCCGGCTGAGGAAGTCTCGCTAGTTTGTTGTCGATTACCTCGTGGATGGGAATAGCGTGAAACGAGTCTGCGGCTGGGTCGTAACAACTGATGAGCTCTGTCAACAAGTATGGGTTACCGCCCGTTTGTTGTGAAAACGCTAACGCCCTGCGGCGAACAGCGTCAGTGTTTTGTCCAACTAACGCGATGATGAGTTCCGTACACTCCGCAATGTTCAATGGGCCTACAGACACGTCACGAGCAGGGATTTGATTAGGATTCGCCTGATTGAGGCTCTTCCACCGCTCCAGGAATGGGCTTGAGCCCGCTTCGTCAGCGCGATACGTACCGAGAAAGAGCACGGCAGGCGATTCAGGGGAGCGAAGGACCTCAAACAGCGCCTCGGCACTATCGACGTCACCCCATTGTAGGTCATCGCAAAACAAGATTACCGGCGCGTCGCGTGTGATTCGAAGGAGCAGTGAACGCAGCGCGATAAAGGCCCGCGTTCGAACTTGCTGGGCATCTAGCTGCCCGACCTTCTTAGATGTCAAGCGTCCCACTGCGTCCACCCGTTGGAGTACGGGGAACAGATGGGACAGAAAGCTGATGTCCGCTGGAATGAGGATCGCAGCGTCGGTGCTGTTCAAGTTTCGCAAATACGCTGTAAGCGAATCGATGAGATTATCGATCGCTTTAAACGGAACGGACTCGCGGTCATAGCAACGTCCCGAGAGAATCGTCAATTCACAATCTTGTTCGCGGCAGCGTTCGAGGAAATGTTCGACCAATGAGGTCTTGCCTTCACCCGAAAGGCCGTGGATAAACACGGCGGAGCTTTCCTGCTCGGAACGTGTGTGCTGTAGGGCCGCGTGCAACTGTTCGAGTTGTGATTGCCGACCGACCAGCAAACTTCCCGAGTCAGACTTTGACGGATCGACCGAGGGTTTGGCGTTGCCCGAGACCTTGGTCGCGATTTCAAATGCGTCTGGGCGCAGAATTGGGTCGCGGTCCAACAACCGCATGGCGAGCTCTGCCAAATTGGCTGGAGCCTTGCATTCGATCGGCAATGGAATAGGGTCATTGTTGATCTTGTTGCGGAGCAACTCGCCGGTGTGGCTTCCCAGGTGGGGTAAGTTTCCGCTCAGTGCTTCGTAAAGCATGACACCAACCGCGTACCAGTCGGAAGCTCCTGTGATGTTTCCGCCCAAACACTGTTCTGGAGACATGTAGCGAGGTGTTCCAGCCACGACGGCGTCGGCAGATGTAGCCAAGCGATCGGTAATACCCTCCAACACAAGTCCAAAATCGAGAACGATGACGCGGCCTTCATGGCTGACCATTACATTCGAGGGCTTGAGATCCCGATGGATAATATGCTGACCATGCAATGCCAGCACACCGGCGACGAGTTGAGGCAAGGCGTTTCTCAGCCGAGGTTCATCCAGCACCCCATTGGGTCGGACAAACGATAGGAAATCAGTGCCATAAATCAGATCCATCGTTAGGAACCAGTGGGATCCATCGGACTCCAGCGAGTGAAGACCGATTAGATTGGGATGGTTGACGTGAGTCAGCGCGCGAAACTCGCGTTTGAATCGATGCAGCTTACTACCATCCAAGGCCGGTAGCGTCTTTAGAGCCACGAGGTGGCCACGCTGCAAATGTTTTGCCTCAAAGACGGCACCCATTCCGCCGCGCCCCAATTCTCGCATCAGGCGAAAGCCGCCTAAATGCCCCGCAGCTGGCAATTCGAACGCTCCAGTGAGTGCGCCGTCGAATTGGAATGTGTCAGCGATAGGGGAATAGGAAGTGCTCTCGAGAAATACTTGCTTAATAAGTGTGGCAAACGCAGGCATCTCCTTTATGTAATCGTTAGCGGTAGGCTGCTCACCGGTCGCACGTCGTCGAGCAACTTCGATATGGAGCAAATTTCGGAGAAGTGTTGGCTGCGCAGCATCTACAACTTCACGAATGTAATCGTGTATAGGTCGGCAATTGGGTAGCTCTGATTGGTGCGCAAAGGTCGTGCAGAGTTCGCGAATAACCTGAAATGGCAAACAACCAAGGTCGGCTTTGAGATTGGGATCCATGTTCTAGTCTCGTAGGCCAAGCTTCAATTCATCCGATTTTTAGCGATGGCAGATCAGCTTAGCCTTACGGCAAGTGAAATGATATCGCAAACTCGCGATACAAATGCATTAGGAACCGCAATTGCGGTTTCCTTTTGTCGATCCCGAAACACGATGTCACGAGAAACATGGCGAAACTTGATTGATAGGACGTACTTTGCGATCCCTGCGCAAAGCTCATTGAGTCCCGCAAGTCTAAAGGTCTATTCGAGCACAAGACGTCATGTGAAGCGGTTAACGAGCGTCGAACAGCCGATCTTGGACTATGCATCTGAGGTGAGCTAGAGTCGCGATAGTCTGCACGGCCATCGGATTTTTCGATTAGCCGATAAAACTTTTGAAAATCAACAGATTTCACCTTCGTTTGTGCTTCCCGTTTCCGCCTAACACTATGGGGGCTTTTTCGCGATGGCTCCGCAATCCATTTACGTGTTGTCTTGAATTGCGGCTTAATTTCGCCTGGAGTTGTGGTTATGTTGAATTCGGTCTTTCTAAATCTATCGGTTATACGAAGCGTAATGCCGTATATGACCCATCGCCACGCCATCCGTCGTGGATTCACCCTGGTGGAGTTGCTGGTCGTCATCGCGATCATTGGGGTCCTGGTCGGACTGTTGCTACCAGCCGTGCAGGCTGCTCGTGAAGCCGCTCGACGCATGCAATGCGCCAATAACTGCAAGCAGATCGGCCTCGCTATGCTCAACTATGAGAGCGCGATCGGGCGGTTTCCTCCGGGCATGCGGTTTGTCAACGGCGGCACACCGATCGATGCAGTCGGAACCGCTTGGGTCTCTCTCCTCCCGTATCTTGAACAGAGCAATGCGGCCGATTCAATTAGCTCAACCATTCCCTGGTACCTGCAAAAACCTGCGTCGGTACAAATCGTCGAATCGGTCTACCTTTGCCCATCGGACACCATGGAGTCGGTTCATAGCTATCCATTTCTGGGTGCGCTTGGTCTGCCAGTCGGCGACAAATTCGCGACCTGCTCCTATGGGATGAGCGTTGGCGTCAATGACGCGATTTCCTTTTCGCCAGGTTTTATGCCGCGTCCAGTAACCGCTTTTTCAGGTGTTTTTGCTTTGCATTCCAATACCAAAATCGCTCACATCACGGATGGGACGAGCAACACGTTCGCTGTTGGTGAAGCTGCTTCCGGCTTTAACATGTGTCAAGGTATCGGATGTACCACTCCTGGTAATAATCCGGCCGGCGAGAACAAATCCGCTCATGGTTGGTTGGTGGGTGGAGCCAATCCATCTACTCTATTCGCTGGCGGTTTTCGCTATAGCGGTGGATTCGGATCCACTGTCGAGAAGCTAAACAAATCGCCTGTCACGGACTCCTACTACGATATCGCGAAAATCAATGTCAACACACCCAGCTGGCAGGGAGGACCGCACAGGGCACCCAACTTTCGAAGCTTTCATACCGGCGGTGCCAACTTCTCGTTTTGCGACGGAAGTGTGCAATACCTAAGCCAGAGCATCGACCTGTTAACGTTTCAGGCTCTCTCGACCATTCAAGGCGGAGAGATCGCGTCGATTCCGTAAGGTGACTGTCGTCACCGGAATTGGTGCTGTCGACAGTCTGCGCGAGTTTCAGTTGGCTCTCGATACAGCCGACGAAGCATTCCATCGATCGAAAGCCCATTATGGGATAGGGAAATGCTACCTGCGAGTC
>JAYVBW010000108.1:0-1959 GCA_043750255.1 Pirellula sp. | reverse complement strand
AATGTCACTCCACCCTACTCCGAACTTTCAACCTGACCCTCGCGAGATTATCCTTGCAAGTTCGTCGCCCAGACGACGTGAACTGCTTGCTCGATTTGGATATAGGTTCCGCGTAGTGGAACCAGACTCCAATGCTGAGTGCGGAATTTGTTCACGTGAAAGTCCGCCGGAGATGGTCGCAAGATTGGCTTATCAAAAAGCAGCTAACGTAATAAAAAAAATAGATTCCGGCTTAGTGCTGTCCTGCGACACGGTCGCGGAGTGCGTCGCAATTGTCTTGGGCAAACCAGAGAGCCGAAAACATGCTAAGCAAATGTTGCAACGGCTGCGTGGTCGCAAACATTCGGTCTACAGCGGGGTTTGTCTTTGGGACAAAGCGACATCGAAACGTTCTATTCGCGTAGACGTTTCTCACCTTTGGATGGAACCGATCAGCGACGACCAGTTGGAGTCCTATTTAGATACAGAGCAATGGGTGGGCAAGGCTGGCGCGTTTGGATTTCAAGATGGTCCAAACTGGATCAGGCTCGATACAGGTTCCGCATCGAACGTGGTCGGATTGCCGATGGAGTTGCTAGAAGCGATGCTTGCCGAATTTTCAACCGAAACGCTAGCGATTGAAACCCGCGATTTTGGGGAACGTTCCAGAAAATAGGCAAACTTTAACGGTTAGTCGCAAGTTAACGCGCCGTCTATCCGAAGATACGAGAGGTCTGCACTCAGCCAAGCGTGCAATTTTGTTTATAATTTTGTTTATAGGAGAGTTCGAATGATCGTGGCGCGTATCGAAGGCGGACTAGGAAACCAGTTTTTCCAGTATGCATTCGGAACGCAGTTGGCATCTCTTCACGGAACGGAACTGGTGCTCGACCTGTCCTCGTACGCAAGTAAACCCGAACACGGATACTTGCTGGATCGATTTTCGATCGCAGCCCGCGAACTGCGCGCAGACGAACGGAAACGCATTCCCGGCCGATATCGGTTGGGCAAACGCCCTTTTCTCCCGACTTTTTCTTTCGACGGAAGTGAGCTACGACGACTTCGCGAACGTCCTTTTGGATTTGCAGACAAGTACATGTCGGCCCCTGACGACAGCTACTTGGTCGGCTATTGGCAGAGCGAATGTTTCTTTCGTGACGTAACAGCTAGCATTCAAAATCAATTCCGTCCGGCGGTCGATTTGAGTCCAGAATCGGCGAGGATTCGTGAGCGAATGCTCAACTCATCTAGCATCGCGATCCATTTTCGACGCGGTGACTACATCACAACTCAGCCGATGGCCGCTCGAAATTTGAGTTTGAGCTATTATCGAGAATGCGTTCTGCGGCAACTCGAACACCGATCAGACAGCGAGGCTTATGTATTCTCGAACGATATACCTTGGTGCCGAGAGAATTTGAAGCTCCCGTGTCCAGTTCATTTTGTTGAACATACGAACAACAATACTGCACACGAAGACATGTGGCTAATGACAGCCGCCGAATGCTTGGTCATCGCCAACAGCACTTTTAGTTGGTGGGGAGCTTACTTGGCGGAACGTGAAGATCGGAAAGTCTATGCTCCCGCCAGTTGGTTTCATCCCAACACCATGAACGATCGGTTTTTAAACTGCGGTGACTGGATTCCTATTAACGATCGATTGCACCAACGCAAATCCGCTTAGCCTGCTTGGGCGAAGCGTCATGATTTAAAGGCATAGTCAACCCCGATCGATCGGAAAAACCAACTGGTTGTCGTGGGCGCTCACTCCAAATCCACAAGAATGTTGCAGTTCATACAGGACGATTCGTAGCCTTTTCCCTGTGAAAATCGCCGATTGGCACTTTTGTCCAAAAATAAATGTTACAACGTAGTCTCACGCGATTTCGACAATCGAAGTGCGGTGCTGTCTCTTAATCCCTCCATCAGACGAGTCCGCGATGTCTAAACTTTCGTGTCGATCATTGTTCATATTGCTTT
>JAYVBW010000107.1:0-2173 GCA_043750255.1 Pirellula sp. | reverse complement strand
CGGTCGGGCTCCGTAGACAGGATCGTAGCCTTCATTGCTAATGGCATCGATGGCTCGCTCGGATATGTTCAATCGATAATGATTCTCAACCAGTTGTTGCTCCAGCTTTTCAATTTGCAGCACAACGATCTTCCGAATTTGTTCCTTCCGAAGTGGCTCAAAGATGATCGTCTCATCGATTCGGTTTAAAAACTCTGGCAAAAATTTTGTTTTAAGTGAATCTTGAACGGCTTGCTGCATATCCTCTTCACTGCCACCCTCTTCGGCTACACGCTGGATCTTCTGACTTCCGATGTTGCTGGTCATGACAACGATAGTATTGGTAAAGTCGACGGTTCGATTTTGTCCGTCTGTCAATCTGCCATCGTCGAGCAGTTGCAAAAGGATATTGAAGACATCCGTGTGAGCTTTCTCAATTTCATCCAACAAGATGACGCTGTATGGCCTTCGGCGAACCGCTTCAGTCAATTGGCCACCTTCCTCGTAGCCAACATATCCTGGAGGAGCTCCGGTTAAGCGGCTCACGGTATGGCGTTCCATGAACTCGCTCATGTCGATACGAACCATGGCAGATTCGTCATCGAACATGACTTCGGCAAGCGCTTTGCAAAGTTCGGTTTTGCCAACGCCGGTTGGGCCCAGGAATAGGAACGAACCGATCGGGCGATTGACATCCTGAAGTCCACTTCGGCTTCGGCGCACAGCGTTGCTAATCGCTTCGACTGCCTTGTTTTGGCCAATCACACGTTGATGCAATCGCTCCTCCATCACCAACAACTTGGCTCGTTCGGTCTCCAGCATGCGCGTCACTGGCACACCAGTCCAGGCGCTTACCACCGCTGCAATTTCGTCTGCAGTAACTTCTGTTCGGAGCAATCGACGTTTTTCGGTCTCCTTCGCTTCCTTGGTGTCATGCACTTCTTCCTTTGCGATTTGCTCCCGCAATTGGCGCACATGTTGATCGAGCTCGAACAGTTTTTGGTAGTCTGATTCTGAAACACCGGCGCCAGAGGACTGCTGTTCCTTAATACGAGAATCGAGTTGTCGAAATTCCCCCTCGGCTTGTTCAAGTGATCGGCGGACTGAGCCCACGCCTGAGAAACCAAGCTTTTCTGATTCCCATTGCTCGCGGAGGCTAGCCAGTTCACGTCGAACTTTTTCCATTTCCTGTTCGATTTCCTCCAACGCATCGTCCGTGCTGTTGTCCGATTCTTCATTGAGTTGCCGCTGCGCTAGTTCTAATTGCCGCAACCGGCGCTGCAATGTGTCAATTTCAGTTGGTACGCTATCTCGTTCCATCGCAAGGCGAGCGGACGCTTCATCGATCAAGTCGATAGCTTTGTCCGGTAGAAAACGATCGGTGATGTAACGATGCGATAACTTCGCTGCCTCTACGAGTGCCGCGTCTCGGATTTTTACTCCGTGGTGAGCCTCATACTTAGCCTTGAGACCGCGCAAAATCGTTATGGTGTCCTCAACACTCGGCTCACCAACGTAAACCGGTTGAAAACGGCGTTCAAGAGCCGCGTCTTTTTCGATGTGCTTGCGGTATTCGTCAAGCGTAGTTGCGCCGATGCAACGCAATTGACCGCGCGCGAGCTCCGGCTTGAGCAAATTGGCTGCGTCACTAGAGCCCTCCGCCGCCCCGGCTCCTATCACGGTATGAAGTTCGTCAATAAACAGAATGACTTCTCCGTCTGCGTCTTTGACTTCTCGAAGAACCGCCTTCAACCGTTCTTCGAACTCGCCGCGAAATTTGGTACCTGCGATCAAGGAACCCATATCCAATGAAATGACGCGCCGGTTCTTTAGGCTTTGCGGAACGTCGCCTTGGACAATTCGTTGAGCAAGCCCCTCGGCAATGGCGGTTTTGCCGACGCCAGGCTCCCCGATCAGCACGGGATTGTTCTTGGTGCGTCGCGAGAGAACTTGAATTACGCGACGGATCTCGTTATCGCGGCCGATGACCGGGTCCAATTTGTTTTTGGTGGCTAGTGCGACTAGGTCAATTCCGTACTTTTCAAGTGCTTGAAATTTGCCTTCTGGGTTTTGATCTGTGACACGCGCGCTCCCCCGCACACTTTGCAGTGCATTCAGTATGTCGGGCTCGGAAACCCCCAAAAGTTTTAACAAGCTACTTGCTTTGTTTTCCGTCCGGCACAGGCCGAGAAGA
>JAYVBW010000106.1:0-23066 GCA_043750255.1 Pirellula sp. | reverse complement strand
GCGGAACACGGAACACATAATTCCTATTTTTTGCACAATGCAACTTGTCGTTTCTTTGTAACCAATGACCCTCTTAACGGGTTGATTGCGTTCAAGTTCGAAGGGGTCGTTTTCACAGACGATTCCGATACATTGGCTAGGCATACGTCTTTGAAAGTGACACTCGATAAGGAAACCTGTCCATGGCTTGAGCAGCATGTCGTGAAATGGTTTGAGGAAACGGTAAGTCAAGCCGTCCTGGTCGAATTCAATCGTTACATTGGAGTCGGTGACCCCGAGCAAACCAAGAAACGTTTGCTACAGATGGAGCGGACTTTGGAAGACAAAGGCGGATTCGTCGGTATGCACCTCTAATCGTTTGCGGAGATTACGTCAGGCCCCTGACCCGCTCGCTTTTCATACATCCCATCTCCCATCTTGACGTATTTAGTAAAGCCCTTCGCGTCTAGATTCTTGTCACTAAGACTGGTAGCAGCTTTCATGTCAGACCACATGCCTGCGGCAGACGGGAGGGAAATGCATCTACGCACCGGTTGTCCAGTGTCGGGATGTTGCGTGAATGGCGGATCGTTCATCCCTTGAAGCACTTCAAACGTCTCTCCGTCTTCCCCTCCAGTTTGAATCACTTCGTATACATAAATCGGCATCGTTTTTCCTTTTTTTGTTGCTGGAGGAAGATCTCCATCTCCTTACATTCTAGAGGAAAACTCGAATAGATGTAGCGATTTCGTGAACCATTAGGCTAGCGTCTACGGTTCAAAGTGAGTGCCACTACAATCCGCACAATCATTAGAGACGCAAATCCATCGAATCCAATGAACACGATAACTTTCAATTCCTTCATGCACCCCGAAGAAGCCGAACTAGATTTCCAATGACTTCCGTGTCGTTTTGCTCCGCTTCGATTGATCCCATGCCGACTTCTCTCTGCACATCCAGCATTTCAAGTACCCTGTCGAAAACAGTTATTGCAGCGGTCGATTCGGTTGAGTCTCGTACTGCATCCGTGGCTAGACTCGCTTCTCGAACAACTGTAATTCCAAAGGATGTCATTCGACAAATCCTGTCTCCTAAAGCAATCGATCTGCCGGATCGCCGCTCAGATCCGCTATTCGCCTTAATGACGGAACTGGTTCAAGCTTCGTGTACGAACGAATTGTCAGCCTCCAATATTACAGCAGAACTAGACCAAGCGAACAGTGCGAGTCTCGCCGTCTCCGCGCGATGGTTGTATCAGATGGAACCGAACTTCGGAGAGCCGTTAACCTCAAAAATCTTGCTCAAATCGCTAATGCCACTCTACTTGGCTGCTGGCCACGGCCGTGCTGGAAATGGAGTCCTCGACACGTTCTCCCTGATCCGCACAGCTTGCATGCACGCAGAGCTCGACCGACTGATTTCAGGCCACGAACTTGCTGAATGGTTAATGGAAAGCAGTCGGTCGAACAGCGACCCATTGGAGGCAATCGCAAAGGCGTTCCGAATCGCTTTGCCAAAGATGGCAGATACATTTTGGAACGCAATTGTAGATACATCCAAGAGCACGCTGGACACATCCAAAACACTACCGGCGGCAGCGAATTTGTCAGTCGAGAAACACCGCGCTTGGTGGTCACTTGCTGGCCAGTTGAGTAATCATCGCGCTCAAATCACAGTCCCGGCAGAACTTTCTGTGGGCGTAATCGCCTGGGACAAGTTGCTTGACCATTGGCAGCGCGTTTCGCAAACCCTTTCAGGAGAGGGTGAATGCAAAACCACAGAAAACAGTTCGCGTGGTCCAGTCGGCTCGTCGTCCAGCAATTTGAAATCCATTGTTTGCTCCGGCGAAAAATATGCCAGGAAAGATAATTTTACGGCAACCGGCGAAATACAAAAATACAAAATCGCAAACGACAACCGCTTTGTGGAAATCCGTTCTGCACGTGATCCGCAACTCAGTTCTAACCTAGATCAACTGCTTCAACAGTGTCGCAACGATCAGGGATCGCTCGCACTGATTGTGGTCAAGAAACTTAGATCAAGCGGTTCTTCGGTTCCTGTAGCACTTCAAAACTGGCAATCTACGTTCATTGAGTACATGGATTCGCACGGCGAAGCGACCAAGGTACTTGGTTTTGTCAGTGACGATGGCGAGTTAACCTTGGTGTTCCACGATGTCGAGCGTGCGGAACTCGCGCAATGGATACGCGACTCCTTTGCCAGGTTTAACAATGCCGATGCGGAGTCGTTGTTGGTCACGCATGCCGCTCAGCCGCTAGTAGCTGGCGTGGCCGTGGTGAACGCGCCTTCGAAGTCGTTCAAAATCGATCAACTTATTCAAGCGGCTTGGCGTTGTCTCGAGGGGGCTAGCACCCAAGGGGCCGGAGCGGTCAAGACCATAGAAGTGTACTAAATCACCAGGTACGTAAGCCCGTCCTCAGGCTGACAGCCAATTTACCGCAGAATGGCTCATCAGATTCGGCTGAGGACTGAGAACCTAGGTGAGTCGCCAATCGCCATTTTGTACCGTTCTCTCTTTTGGTGGATCATGCTAGGATAATGAACTTTTCGACAGGTTTGCTTGTCAACAGCTTTAGGCAGATCCTACCTCCAACCTTCGACATCGCTCCATGGAAAAATCCCTTCATTCGCAGTCGCTGCAGATGGACAAAACTGGGCTACCCGGCAACAATTGGCAATCCGAGTCAACGGAACTCACATCCAGCAAACTGATGGCTGATCCTCGAATTGGAAAAGCCAAAGAGTTGCTCGCCGCTGCCTTGAAAGAACACAGTTCGACGATTGACGCCGTTCGCTCGGCAAATCCCGACCTTGTGCCGCACTATCAAGAGGCATTAGCGAGGCTTGCGATCGCTCGAGGTGGTGCTCCTTATTTCCCCTATATCACAAGTGGAATTGGGAATGGGCCGTTTGTTGAACTTGGAGATGGCAGTGTCAAGCTAGACTTCATTGTCGGGATTGGAGTTCATGGGCTGGGGCATAGCCATCCGGCTTTGTTGGATGCGACCGTGGACGCGGGTCTCGAGGATACCGTGATGCAAGGCAATCTCCAACACAATTCTGGTTCGTTGGAAATGTGTGAAAGGCTACTTGGACTTGCCAATCAACAGGGCGCCAAACTCGATCATTGTTTGCTAAGTACCAGTGGTGCCATGGCAAATGAAAACTCCCTGAAGATCGCGTTCCACAATCGTTTCCCAGCTTTCCGAGTGATCTGTATGGACAATTGCTTTGCAGGTCGTAGCCTCGCACTGGCGCAATTAACAGATCGCCCCGCCTATCGAGTCGGCCTTCCTAAAACGCTCGACGTGGATTTTATTCCGATGTTCCATCCTGCAGACCCAGAGGGGACGACACGCGGTGCAATTGAAACGCTAAAAAAGTTGCTTGCTCGACACCCAGGCGAATATGCCTGCCTGTGGATTGAGCTCGTAGCAGGCGAGGGCGGGTACTATCCAGGTACCAAGCCGTACTTTGCAGAGCTATGCAAAATTTGCCACGCGCACAAAGTGCTCGTGATCTTCGATGAAGTGCAAACGTTTTCAAGATTGAGTCAACCGTTTGCTTTCCAGCACTTTGGTCTCGATGCGTATGCTGACTTAGTTACGTTAGGCAAAATCACACAGGTCTGTGCAACACTTTACGGTGATCGGTTAAAACCTAAAGGACCGGTCCTTTCTCAAACCTTTACCGGCGCAACAGCATCGATTCGTTGTGGACTCGCCATCCTGGACGAGCTGGAATCGACAAAGTGCTTTGGCCAGGACGGCTGGAACGTTCGTCGTCATGAATATTTCAAAAGCAAGCTCGAACAATTGTCAAAGAAGTATCCTGGAAAGCTCTGCGGCCCCTACGGCGAGGGAATGATGATCGCATTCACGCCTGGGAATGGTGAAGCGGACGAAGCGAAAGACATGCTCATGCGACTCTACAATTTGGGCCTCATGGGCTTCTTAGCGGGCAGCAATCCAAACAGAATTCGGTTCCTGCCGCCGCCGGGTGTCACAACAGAAAAGCACATCGACCTCGCATGCGGAATCATTGAGCAAGCGATTTGAAGCGGATTGCATAAGCGCAGAGCGCATTCCAATTGGTGTTTCACGTCTACTGAATCCATTACTTATTCATTATCCATTCTCAATGAACTCTATGCCAATCGATTTTAAGCCAAACCCAAGCCATGCGAGCGCTTTAGGGAAATGTGCAATAATAACTGGAATCACAGGTCAAGACGGCTCTTATTTATCCGAGCTCCTTTTGGACAAGGGTTACACAGTACACGGAATTGTCCGACGAAGTAGTTCCCTCGATCGCCCTCGACTCCTCGAACAATACAACGACCCAGCGATTTACGGAAAACGGCTGTTTCTCCATTACGCTGACCTCTCCGACACGACTTCCATTCGTAGAATCCTAGCAAATACCCAGCCGGACGAGTTCTACCATCTTGCTGGCCAATCACACGTCGGTCTCAGTTTCGAGATACCCGAAAGTACTTGCGAATTGACTGCGATGGGCACTCTCCGGATCATGGAGATCCTTCGTGACCAACCAAACAAACCGAAATTCCTTCATGCTAGCAGCCGCGAAATATTCGGTACACCCACCGTAAGTCCTCAAGACGAATCGACGCCGCTCAACCCCAATTCACCCTATGGCTGTGCGAAGTCCTTTGCAACACAAATGGTTCGGATTTACCGCGACTCGCATGGCTTGTTCTTTTGTAACGCAATTTTGTACAACCATGAGAGCCCGCGTCGAGCTGAAAATTTTGTGACTCGAAAGATTACACTGGCAGCAGCACGAATCAAACTGGGGCTTCAATCCAAATTGATGCTGGGATCGATCGATTCGGCACGCGACTGGGGCTATGCCAAGGAGTACGCAGAAGCCATGTGGCGCATCCTGCAACACGATCGACCTGACGACTACTTGCTCGCGACGGGCACGAGCTACACGGTTCGAGAGTTCACACAAGCTGCATTCGAACATGTCGGTCTGGATTGGGAGAAATATGTAGAGCAAGACCAACGTTTTGTGCGACCAGCCGACCCAGAGTCACTTTTGGGCGATGCTACGAAAGCGGAACAAGTGTTGGGCTGGACAGCCAAGACGAGAATGCCTGAACTAGTGAAAATGATGGTCGACCACGATTTAAAATCGGTGTTGGCAAAATGACTTCCTTTTGACCACTAGCGGTTTAGTAAGTCTCCGTAGTGCTCGTCGCGATTTGTCTTGTAACGTCGATTTGCTTTTTGCCCAAATCCCTGAATCCAATTCTAAAATTCATGAAACTACTGGTCACGGGTGCATCCGGACTTATTGGCTCCGAAGTCTGTTCTCATTTCGCTTTAAAGGGTTGGAAGATCCATGGCGTTGACAACAATCAACGCGCCGTTTTTTTTGGTCCACAAGGAGACACGCGATGGAACCAGGCGCGTCTACAACAGCAAATTGCCGGTTTTGAGCATCACGAAATCGACATTCGCAATCGCGCGGGAATCCTCGAACTCGTTCGCACGATTGTCCCGGACGCAATCGTTCACACGGCAGCCCAGCCCAGCCACGATCGAGCTGCCGCGATCCCGTTCGACGATTTCGATACCAATGCGGTCGGCACGCTCAATTTGCTCGAAGCGGTCAGGCAAGCCTGTCCGGAATCGCCATTCGTTCACATGTCAACCAACAAAGTGTATGGGGACCTCCCTAACACGATCGCCCTGAAGGAACTTGAAACGCGATGGGACTACGCTGACCCAACTTTTGAGCACGGAATCGCTGAGAGTTTTTCTATAGATCAGTCGAAGCATTCGTTGTTCGGAGCGTCCAAAGTCGCGGCTGACATCGTGGTACAGGAGTACGGTCGCTATTTCAACATGCCGACTTGTTGTCTTCGCGGTGGATGTTTGACTGGTCCAAACCATGCTGGCGTTGAGCTGCACGGCTTCCTGAGCTATCTCGTCAAATGCAATCTTGAGGGGCGTGAGTATCGCGTCTTCGGCTACAAAGGCAAACAAGTTCGCGACAATATTCACTCCGAGGACGTGGCTAAGTTCATGTCGGCATTCATTGAAACACCTCGATGCGCCGAAGTGTACAATCTGGGAGGTGGGAAAGCGAACAGTTGTTCGATTTTGGAGGCGTTCAAAATCACTGAGTCTTTTACCGGTAATGCTCAAAAACACGCGTACGTAGACGAAAACCGCATTGGCGACCACATTTGTTACTACAGTGATCTGCGAAAAATGCGAGAGCACTACCCAACGTGGGACATCACACATTCGCTAGAAAGCACGATTGGTCAAATCGTCAACGCATGGAAAGTAAGAGCGGTTAACTAAGCTTGGCCAGATCAAGGAATACAACAATCGAAGGATTGCCTACTGGCGTGTAATGGCCGGTGAATTTGAGGCCACCGGTCTGGCGGTTCACGTCAAAGACGGTGATGTTGTCCCCACGCTGATTGCAACAATATAGGAACTGGCCTGTAGGGTCGAAATTGAAGCTGCGCGGATAATTCCCCCGTGTCCATTCTTCCCCAAGGAACGTGAGGTCACCGTTTGGACCAATAGAAAAGATCCCGATGCTGTCGTGCAATCGGTTGCCCGCATAGACAAATTGACCATCGGCTGCAATTAAGATCTCCGAGCAGAAATTGCTACCAGCAAACCCAGCCGGCAGGGTAGAAATCGTTTGGCGCGCCGCCAATCGCCCGTTTGTAGCATCGTAATCAAACAATACGATTGTTGAGCCTTCTTCCTGAATGGAGTAGAACCAACGACCATTGGGATGGAAATGGAAATGCCGCGGCCCGTCTCCGGGTGGCAGGGAGATAGAGTGCGGTTCATTCGGAGTCAACACGCCCGTCTGTTCATTGAATTTCCAAATGAAAATTAGATCTAGGCCCAAATCGACATGCATCACGAAGTGTCCTGTCGGATCGGATTGAATCATATGCGCGTGTGTCCGATCATGACCGCTGAAGGCAAAGCTGCCAGGTGGCGCATTGGTCGCTTTCGTAGGGCCAATCTGGCCGTCATCGTTTTTGACGTCCGTGACGGCACCCAAACGACCGTCAGGCAGGATCGGCAGCACCGAAATGGAGCCGCCAAAATAGTTGGCTACCAACAAGAACCGACGCGACGGATGGATGCTGACATAGGTCGGACCCGATCCGCCGCAGCGAACAGTGTTGAGCAACTCTAGTTTCCCGTCTGCCCGATTGATCTCAAAGGCGCTGATCGTCCCTTCCTTGTTGTCACCCACCCGATCTGTTTCATTGGCGGAATACAGTCGGGCTCCGACGTCATTCAGAGCCAAGCAGCTAGGACTTGTTCCTATCTCATAAATGCCAGCTGATTTCATCGCCCCGGTAACGCGATTCACCTGGAATAGGTGTATACCGCGACCATTTCCTGGTGGCAGATCTACTTGCGTTGGTAACATGTCCCTGAGTGGAGAGCTGAAAGTGCCGACATAGGCAATTAGTGGCGAACTGACTTCACTGGTTTGTGAGTGTAGTAATTCAGTAAGGAGTGGAGTCGTACTCGCAAGTGCAACAGAATGTTTTATAAACGAACGCCGCGAGAAACCGTGTAGAGTCATAGCGAAAAACAGCCTATAGGGTCGATAGTTTTGGTGGTATGAGCGATAGGTTTTCAGGAAGGTGGCCCTGCGGCGAGCCATTACGTTTACTCAGATCTTTTATGATATTTTGGCGAGCTGCCAGAAGATTGGCCTTTGATCCAACCCACTTCGGACGCCACTTTGACGCGTGGTGATCTCATCACTTAGCAGCTTTCTCCAACTGCTTGCGAACGAATCTGGCGGCACTTTCGGCAACTTGAGGTCCTGCACCAGCGACACTGTGATTGCCTCCCTCGACAATAACCAACTCCGTTTGGACGCCCACTTTCTTCAAACGCTCATTCATGTTTTGCGCATGCTTGAGAGGAACGATGTCGTCTTTGTCGCCGTGCACCTGCATGATTGGCGGATCATCGACGCTGGCGAAGCTTATCGGTGATACATCGAACTTAGCCTTGGAATCCATCTTGTCGGCAGGAGTTCCTGGTTCGTAGCCGAGCAACTGTCGATAGGCTGGATGCTTATGCTCTATTTCATTGAGTAGCGACCAATCCGTAGGGCCAGCGAAGCTCACGGCGCACGCCACACGCGACGAAAGTTTCTTAACTGGATCACTTGAGTTCGGGTCCGCAGAATCATCATGCAGCGCAACCCACAACGTCAGATGTCCACCTGCGGATCCGCCTGCAACTCCAATCCGTTGGGGATCCATATTCCACTTTGCAGCATTGAATCGAACGAACTGAATCGCCCGAAGACAGTCGTTCACTTGAGCCGGATGTGGGGCAACGTCGGTAAATCGGTACTCGATGGAAACAACCGAACACCATCCATCTCGAACAGCATCGGTGAGCCAACTCGGGACGCTATTTTTGGATCCACCTCTCCAACCACCACCGTGGATATGAACCATCACCGGCACGGGATTGTCCGACTTGGCCAAGTAGACGTCCAACTTTTGCGACGGACTTGCGTCGCCGTAAGCGACGTCGCTATAAGTGGCAACTACCTTCTCCGACTGCGAAAATACGAATGGAGTTGCAGTGGCACAAAGGAATATCCCGACTATGGCTAGCATAGTCGAATGTTTCAGTACTCTCATTGTTGGACTTTCTTTGATGGTTGAAACAATACAAACTGGAACGATCTCGTTGTACGGCCTCTTCTAACGATTCTAACCTGGGTGCACCCAATCAATACGCCGAGAACCGATGGGATTAATGTGCTGCGAACCACTCCAGCTTGTGCGATTAAAGCTATTCTGGCTCGGACGTGTGAACTTACTCCTTGGGTAGTTCTGGAAACGTGACTTCACCTTTCAATACATTCGAAATCAACGTGTAACCACTTTGTGGTACCTCAGCTTCACCCATTGTGATTTCGAAATTCTTGACACGATCTTCAACCGATTGAAGCTCAATACCGCCTTTGATTACACCCGTCTTCTTTAACTCCCAGGCCTCCAACGGTTTTTTTCCGACGTTATCGGTTCCTGGAAACGATAGGTCGCACATATAATTCATCGTCGGTTCACCCTTGATAAATCGGTAATGAACTTCAAATCGCAGGAGCTCCGGTGGTGCGAACGTAAGTTTCGCGTCGTATAATTCTACTTCGCTTCTCTCCGTAGGGGCCGCTACTATCGCCTGCGTCGCACTGGTTATGGCCGAGGGCGCATTCGGATTGCACCCCAGGCTCCAAGTGATTGCAATCAGGAACAAACCAAGTGCTGTCTTCCGCATCGTCATCTCTTTTCAAGTGATACAGAAATAAAACTATTTTTTCGGACCTGGAATCTTGATTGGAATATCAATTGCGACAGCGCCACCCTTGCCGTCAATGGTCACTTCCAGCGGTGAATTGGCGGTACTGTACGGAACAGGAATCGATTCTTTTGCATCAGGATAATCAGCTTGCTTTGAGTCTGGTGGCAGAGGCGTTCCTTTAGCATCGACGAATTTGGATACGCGTACACCGTATTTTCCAGGAGGAATTCCTGAATCATCTTGCCGAGAGCTAATGACTGTAAACTTGCCATCTGCATCAGACATACCAAGTGCTCCGTCTCCAACGGTACCGGCCTTGGGTGTGAACTGAATCATGGCATTTCCAAGCGGAGCCCCTTGCGCTTTAACAAGTCCTTGTATTGGAACTCGGGTCAAACCATCGCCACAACCTTGACTGAGGAAAACAATGCTTAACAACAGAACAAAATTACGCATTCCAAAGCTCCTGTATTTTACATATCTAACGAAATCAGAAAAAAAACACTGCACACAAAACCGGGGATCGAGGCGATTCCTCGGTTTATGCGAAATTGCATTCACACCCTAACAGTTAGTCAGGTGCATTGGCAATCGTTTGACCGTCGCCTATGCGGCTAAGGTACGTTAGACTCGGTATATCAATAGACTGGGAAATGAAGTGCACGGAACCATCCGCATAGACGAATTGAACTCCGCCCGTATGCAAGCTAGCCGCAGAGTACCAACTGGCACGTGCTCCTTGTCGAAGTGCACTTACATTATACTTCCATACGTTGAGGCCCGCAGCAGGAAACGTAGTATTGAATCTGCCCACTGGATCGATTCCGTTGGAAACCCACCCGATAAACGACCATCCAGACGTTACTCCATTGATCAGGTCCAGTGTCTGTTCTCCAATTGCTAACGAATTACTTGTGCCATCGGTAACTGCCGCCAACGACGCAAAGCTGTTCTCGCCGAACATGTAGCGAACATCTGTCGACACGGTTTTCCAGTAATTGTAGTTATTGAGGCCAGGAGCATTCGTGATGAAGTCGTAGCATGTCTTTGCAGCTTCGATCGTGTTATCTGCAGCTAATTGAGGCGCGTAGATACGGTTAACGGGAGGTGAGATAATTGTTTTTGGACCGCTGTCGGAAGGGCAATAAAATCCTGGAATGGGGGTCGCCGCCAATTTCGCATTCCCGCTTACGAATGCACTTGGTACTGCCATCGCGGGCCCACGTGTATAATCGCCAAATGGAGCGCTCAAATTGAATTTAGCATAAAGAGCACTTTGCTCAATATAAGGGAGTAAGGTCGCGAGCCCATGAATGTTCTGCCCTGGCCTTGCTGCGTTCGTTGTCACGGTAGTGTTGAGGCATGCGGGCGCTATACGCCCCGCCGGCAATTTCCTGTAAGCGCTTTCATAATTCAAAATCGCCAGGCCCAACTGCTTGAGGTTGTTGGAACACTGCATACGCCGAGCCGCCTCGCGGGCCGCTTGGACCGCTGGCAAAAGCAAACCGACCAATATGCCAATTATGGCAATGACAACCAACAATTCCACCAAGGTGAACGCAACACGGCATACTCTAAGTTGATCCCTGCTATTTTTTCCAATCCCGTCCAAAAAACTAACACGCTTTGTATTCATAATTCATAGCCTGCTCGAAAAAAAGGTAGTAAGCGAACGAACAAAAACGAATGTGACACAGATCCAAATCGGTTTGAGTAACAATGAACGCACATCGTGTGCCCTTTTTTATACACGTGCAAATTCAGCAAATGTTGAAAAAACTGGAAATTACGTGTCGGAACTGCACACCCCAGTAAGTCAGGTTTGTGATAAATGATGCCGCATAAACGAAATGTTTGAGAAAGTCGAGAATTATGGGACTGTTGGATTGGTACTATTGAATACACGGTAGAGTGCACGATTTCAGTGCAGGGCAAGCAGCGACGATGCATTGTTGTGCATAATTTGCGCACGATTCGCTTCGCATATTGTGAGAGTTTCTGCCAAATAGCGGTCCATGTCTTGCATGGTCGATGCAGAACCGGCAAGGTATCCGTGATCGCGGTGAACTGTTCGACGCGATGGTTCTACAATAATGTTCTGACTCCCAATTTTGTATTCGCCAGGCGGCATTCCAGCGGCGCTCATCGAGTCACTAATGATGATACTTCGTTCGTCCGGGATTATTCCCAACCAAGAATGGATAAGCCAACCGGGCAGATGAATCCCGTCCGCGATCAACGTAATGTACAATCGATCTCGGAGGGCTAGTACACGTTGGATGATATTGTCGTGACGTTCTACAAGATGGATGCATCCGTTGCCAAGGTGTGTAAAGCCCACCAAACCGCTGTCGATCGCTCGCTCCAACGATTGAAAACTTGCATCGGTATGGCCCGCAAAGACCAGCACATTTTCTTTGCAAAGCATGCTAATTATTTTGCAGTCTGGATCCTGTTCAGGGGCGAGGGTCAGTAAACGCACGAGACCCTGACCCGCGTCGAGCAATCGCATTGCATCGCGCTCATTCGCTCGCTGGATGTGTTGCGGGGGATGCGTACCGTAGTAACCTGATTGGCTGGAAAGGAAAGGACCCTCGACATGGATACCTCGGACCAAATGCCTTAATCCGGGCTTAGCATCAACCATACGAACGATCTTTTGGATACGTCCGCACATGGTATCGACGGAGTCAGTAATGATTGTCGCCAAAAATCCGACGACGCCAGATTCATGCAGTTTGGCACAAGCGAACTCGAAGTCCTCAGTAGTCAGAGCATCGTCGTTGAAATCGATGCCATAGGCTCCGTTAACTTGCAGATCCAAATACTTCATCTTAAAGCTCTTGCTAGACACGTTCCGAATGGCTAATGGTACTTGGACTCAGTTTGACCGCACTCGAATCGTCTAGGACCAATGTGACATCACCGTGTGTCTGTAAGATCGACGCTGGGACCATTGGGGAAATCGGCCCATCGACGGTCAAAGCAACGGCGTCGGCTTTCCGCCCGTCCGGTACGCTGCAAATGATTTTTCGGGACTGGAGAATCGCGTGGATTGTCATGCTAATCGCTTGGCTTGGGCAGTAATCCAGATGTGGAAACCAGCCTTCGCCAACTTGCTGACGGCGACACGCTTCATCGAGGGTGACGATGTGGTAGACCTCGGTGGTTTGGAAATCGGCGGGTGGATCGTTGAATGCCAAATGGCCATTTTCGCCGATCCCAATAAGTGCTAAATCGATTGGGGCCTGAGACCAACATTTTGTTGCCTCAGCGATCACGTTGGCAACATCCGAGTTGCCATTCAAAAAGTGAAACGAACCGATCGGAACAAGGTCAACGAATCGTTTGGCGAGGTAGCCGTAGAAACTCGCTGGGTGAGCCCGATCTAACCCTAAATATTCGTCCAAGTGGAAACCGTCGACGCGTGGCCAATCGATGTCCTCTGCGTTCGTCAAGTGTTCTAAGAGTTCGAACTGGCTTGAACCAGTAGCGACAACAAGTCGGGCTCGCGGTTGCTTTTGCAGCAATTGGCGAAGATGCATTGCAGCCAGTGCACCTGAAAAATTTCCCACACCTTGGCTATTTTTCGCGATCTTGACAAGCACAGTTCGGCTCCATACGGGCACGGTTTTTGCATTCAGTTCATCCAGAACTACTCAGCATACGGGTTTTGTCGAATTCCGGAGCTAGCCGCTTTGGAAAAACACAAAACAAAACCGCTTAGAGCTTCTTTTTGGCGTAAAAAGCTCCTTTGTTAATTGACAGAGAGGTTTTAACCGCAATAATAGCGTCCTGACGATTTCTTGCATGGAGATAAACAACAATGTCCAGTTCGGTGCGTTTCGCCAAAATTTGCCCAACTTGTGGGCGAACCCTGCAAATCCCGGTCGAGTTATTGGGAAGGGATGTTTGCTGTCATGGATGTGGTGCTGGGTTTAAAGCGAGCGTTTCGGACGGCGCGGCACCAAGAATCGCTGAGGACATCGACCAACGTGTCGACAGGCTCATTCAAGAAGCGGATAAGCAATTACTGCATTTTTCGCCAGCCCGATTGTAGAATTTTCATTTGCTTCTCTTTCGCCGATAAATCAACCGGATCTCCCGCATTAGCTTTCAATCGGCGTCGATATGCGGTTTCCATGATTCTGGTATTTTTCAAGCGATTCGCTGTCAATTATTATTTGAATAGCAGATCGCCTTTGGATTGTCGGTATATACTGTCATGCCCAAACAAGCTTGCATAAAAGAACGCAAACGAATCGATGACCACCGAAAGCTCCATCCCACCTGAACCACTCGAAGCCGTTGTGGTATCGATGACGCCTTTGGAGCGATTCGAAGAGTATTTGCAAAGCAAAAGCCTGCGAAACACGGAGCAACGCAAATTTTTGATCGAACAGGTCTTCAATCGGCATGAGCACTTTGATGCTGACCAGTTGATGGAACAACTGCCGACCAAGGGCGATGCAAATTACGTTTCCCGACCTACGGTGTATCGAACTTTGCGAGAGTTTGTCGATGCCGGCTTGCTCAATCGATTTGAATTGGACGGAAGAAGTGTTTATGAGCACGACTATGGATACCCGCAACACGACCATTTCTATTGCACCAAGTGCCGAAAACTAATCGAGTTTACCAGCCCGGAAATCCTTCTGATTAGAGAATCTGTAGCAAAGCAGCACCGGTTTCGAGCTCGCAATCATCGCTTTATCATTGAAGGCAACTGCGATGCATGTGCAAAAAAACGTTCGAAAGGCCGTCGCCAAGATAGGGTTTAGCGTGGCTTGGTGATCCCCCAACGAGAGATCTTGGCAAAGACTGCCGAGTCACTATTTTCCCGCACCTCGCTCCACTTGGGGATTGGGCTAGTCACTCTTTGCGTCTAAAATCCTTGCTCCTGCGGCCAAGCCAAACTGAAAGCCGCGCTTGTTTTTTGCGAAAGAGAATTTTGGAATGTCGGATCGAAAGGGAACCGCCTTCGCGGGCGTCGGCGTGGCGATTGTTACTCCGTTTACGGATGGCAAGCTGGACGTTGCCAGGCTCAAAACGCAGATTGAATTCCAGATTGCATCAGGCACTCACTTTTTAGTTCCTGTTGGAACAACAGGTGAATCGCCGACCCTGACGCATGATGAGCATGAACGCGTGATCAGCGAAGTGATTCAGCTCGCCTCCGGGCGATGCAAAGTGATGGCGGGGACCGGTTCGAATTGCACTGCGGAAGCATTGCGATTGACCCGTTGGGCTGAAAAAGAAGGTGCCGACGCTTCTTTGCAAGTCGCGCCCTATTACAACAAACCAACGCAGAATGGTTTCTATCAGCACTTTAAGGCGATTGCCGAAGATATTGGGATTCCGCATTGCGTCTACAACATCCCTGGTCGATCCGCAAAAAATATCGAGCCTGAAACGATAGCGAAGTTATCCGAACTGCCAAACATCACGATGGTCAAAGAGGCGACTGGCTCTTTAGATCAATGTTCTCAGATTCTGAATTCGACCAATTTGACAGTCCTCAGCGGCGACGATTCACTCACATTGCCAATGATGAGTATCGGCGCTCAAGGCGTTATATCCGTGGCTGCCAACATTGTTCCTAAGGAATTGATCGCAATGGTTGCTGCAGCCACCCAAGGTGACTTTAAAACTGCATCAAAACTGCACCATAAATTGTTCCCGCTATGCCGTGACATGCTTTCTCTCGCAACGAACCCAATTCCGCTAAAAGGTGCGATGAAGTTGCTGGGGCGCGATACGGGCGAGTTGCGATTGCCAATGACTGAGTTAGAGGAGTTTGAGATTGTAAAACTTCGAAAAACACTGACAACCTACGGGCTTCTGTAGTTTCCACTCGTTGCTACATCCAGCGGCGGCGGCGAAAATAGATGAGCAAACTGAACGCAACCAATCCCATTAGTGTTAACGAAAACGGATAACCGTAATACCATTTCAATTCAGGCATATTCCAGGGCGACGAATCTTCGAAATTCATTCCGTACACGCCAGCGATAAACGAAAGGGGTATAAAGATCGTCGAAATAATCGTTAACACTTTCATGATTTCGTTCATGCTATTGCTCACGCTGGAGAGATAAAAGTCTCGCATGTCGGACGTCAGTTCACGATAGGTATCCACAGCATCAACGACTTGGATCACGTGATCGTAACAATCCCTCAAGTGAATGCGAGTGTCTGGGCTGATGTGTGGTAACGTATCCCGAACCAATTCGTTGACCATTTCTCGGTGGGGACGAATCGCTCTTCGCAACGCGAGTAGTTGCCCTCGCAAATGATGGATCTTGCGCATTTGTGTTGGGTGCAAGCCATCGATAATTTCAGCCTCGATTGTTTCTACTAGTTCTGCCAAGCGTTCCATTACGGGGAAATAACTGTCGATCACGGCGTCGAGCAACGCATAAAGAAGGTAGTCAACACCTGAATCGCAAACTTTGCCGCGATGGGTTCGAATGCGTTCTCTCAGTGGCTCCCAGCAATCACCCGGCCGTTCTTGAAAGGACAGCAGCACTTGTTTCGTGAGGAAAAAAGACAACTGCTCCGTTTGAAGCGCGTCCTCGCCGTCCACCATGCGCGACACAATGAAAATGGAATCGTCGAACTCATCCACTTTGGCACGTTGATGGACATTAACAACGTCCTCCATCGCGAGCGGGTGTAGTTGCAAAAGTTGAGCAATCGCCGCGAGATTTTCTTGACTACCAAGTCCGATGACGTCAATCCAGACGCTTCGGTATGCGACCAACATTGAGCGAATTTCAGCGACGTCCTTTACCTCTCGTTCATGAAACTCCGATCCTCCGAACGCCATGACACGAATGCTCGTAGGATTTGCATTCGGATCCACAATCATCGAACCCGGAGCGGTGCCAGGCCGGGAACGCCGTCGCAGATTTTGCGATTTTGGCGTTTTTGTTTGCTTTCTTGCCATAATGCTTTTTCGCGATTAGACCTGACGGTGCTTTTGAATCAAGAAGTTAGCTTTCAAAATTGCGACGCACGAAGGAGCATGAGTTATCTCGCTTTCGATGACCATTCTCAATACTTCGTCGAACGGCAATTCAACTCGCTCAATACGTTCCGTACTGTCCATATTGGTATGGGTGAAACGCAGGTCGGTAGCAAGGAACATCTGCGTTGGTGATAACAAGGCCGCCGTCAGCGGGTCGACAATTCCCAGCGGGAGCAGTCTGCCAGCGACGATGCCAACCTCCTCCTCCAGCTCCCGAGCGGCCGCGACCTCGGGTGTTTCTCCATCTTCAATTCCGCCGCTTATACCCTCAATGGTGTCCCGTCCCACTGCGTAATGAAACTCTTTGGTCATGTAGCAGGTGCCGTCGTCTGCGACTGGAATGACGCAGACCCCGGGTTTGATCCGAACGGTAGAGTAAGTCCCTGGCTCCCCGTCCGGACGAAGAACGTTGTCCATGCGAACAGTCATCCACGCATCTCGGTATACTTCATTACTTTGAACAATGGTCCAAGGTCCATGTTTTCCAGAATTTCTATTGCCCTGGGTCGTTTGTTGCATGTGTTCGCAGCCAAAGTGAGGACTTTTTCTAAGTTGGGAATTTCGCGTCCAATCGTTTTACCAGAAAGTGAGCTCCTTCCCCAGGCGTCCTAAGTCGGCAATCCTTGCCTTCGCCTCATCATCCGCTTCGAGTATTGAACGGACAAATAGGTGAAGTGTTTGTGGGAGGAAACAGGTTGGGTAGTCCCAGTTGTAACGTTGTTTCCGGTCCTACACGACACTTGAGAGGGCTTGCTGCTCGATCTGACATATCACGATACATCCAATTTGCTCAAGATCCTTTTTCGAACTAGCTTTCCTGATGTACGGACTCGTATTAGCTCCATCGAGGAATTGCATCTATGAATTTTCGATCCGAACGCTCGCTCAAAAAGCCAAGCTGCTATCGCAAGACCACTAAGCTCGGGATCGAACAACTCGAATCTCGATTAATGAATTCGATCGATAGCCTGTCGTCCAATCTACAACTGCTCAGTTCGCCTGGGTTGTTCGGAACAACTCAGATTGTTTCAAATACATCGCCATCGGTCGCGAGCCCCTTAAGTCTAAGCAGAGGAACGTCGGTTTCTGGTCGAACCGCCGCCTTGACGGTATTGGGGGCGGACGATGCCGGTGAGTCGACGCTGAAATACAATTGGCAATTGATTGACATGCCCACAGGCGGAACAGTAACGTTCGCTGCCAACCAAACGAACGCCGCCAGGAACAACTCTCTCACATTCAATAAGCCTGGTGAGTATCAAATTCGTGTAACGATCGTGGATGCTCAGGGACTTACAGCCACTTCCACTCTGCAGTTCAATGTAGTGCAAACGTTAACCCGATTCGTAATCAAAACACCTGAGGGGAAAACTGTCATTCCAGGTGCTGCGATTAGTACGGGCGAAACTAGCCGAAGCCTTACGATTCAAGGACTCGATCAATTCGGTGCACTGATGGAGCATCAGCCGACTATTGTATGGCAGGCAAGCGGTGTTCCGACCGGAGCAACAGTTAGCCTTGTGGCCAATGAAAACAAAATCACAGCAACTTTTAATCGCGCAGGCTCCTTCTCGCTACGAGCTCAGTCCGGATCCATTCTCGCAAACGTCACGATCAATGTACGACAAACCGTAACTAGCCTCACTCTGACACCGGGCACTGCAAGCGTACAAACCAGCACGAATCAACAATACCGCTACCAAACCGCAGATCAGTTTGGGCAAGTCATCACGAATCAGCCAGCCGTAACCTGGACGACAACTGGCGGAACAATTACAAGCAGCGGAGTTTTAAGTTCCGGAATACGAGCTGGAACCTTCATGGTTACTGCAAAAATAGGGACCGTCTCCGGTACTGCCCGAATTGCTGTGATTGCTCCAACGGCTCAGAATACACTTCACGATGCCGCGCTAGCCAGTCTCGTTAGTAGTCTATATTCCGATAGCCAGCTTACACGAACTGAAATGATTCAGGTGCTGCGAAGTGCTGGCGCTGATGGAGTTGTAGACGCAACTGAATTGGAAGATCTGCGATTCATTGCGTCAAGTAGTTCGGTTTTTTCGATGCCTGCATATGTGCGAGAACTGGCAAAGGATGTAGTGAATAGCAATTCCGCCAACCGCACCTTCAAGGGTCAAGCTGCTGGAAATTTAGCGGCCGGTAGTTCGTCAACTCTGCTAAACAACTTAGTCGACAAATGGTTCCTTGGAGCGGATGAACCCGTCCTAACGGGCTCGGGCTTAAGCTACCAAACCGTCGTCGGTAATCTTTTCAATGGAACACCGTCTAGAAATGATGCAAGGCAAGGGCAGCTCGGAGACTGCTACTTCATTGCATCGCTTGTGTCGATTGCGGACCACAATCCCGATGCAGTTCGAAACTTGTTCATCGACAACAGCGATGGCACTTACACGGTTCGCTTCTACGCAGGAGCACTTGGCAGTTTCAGCAATAATGGTTTGGTTAGTGCCGGATTTATCTCCGGAACAGGAACGGCAGACTACGTCACCGTCAATCGTCGATTACCTACCAACACGAATGGTCGACTCAGATTCTCGGGATATGGTATGAGTATTGCCAATTCTGCTACGACACTCTGGATCGCGTTAGCCGAGAAGGCTTATGCACAATGGAACGAGACCGGTAACGAAGGCCGTGACGGTATCAATCAGTACTCGTCCATCGAAGGAGGCTGGATGTCCAACGTCAATGCCCAGGTACTCGGATACAACTCTACCAATTATGCTTTTTCAAATACACAAAAGCAGTCGTTGGTCAATGCACTGTCGTCAGGTAAATCCGTCACCCTGGGAACTTTGCGAAACGCATCCGCAGGAGGGCTTGTGGGTGGGCATGCCTACACGGTGGCAGGATACAATGCGTCGACTGATACTTTCTCCCTTCACAACCCGTGGGGTACGTTTCATCCATCTCAGCTAACATGGTCGCAACTGCAATCCAATTGCTCGATGTTTACGGTAGCAGACCCCGCCGGTTCGGTGACAAACAATTTAGCCAGCGTTCGGTCTTCGACGAGTGCAACGTTTGTTGGAAACTGGACTACAGTGGTCGCAGCACAAATGGACTCGTTTTCAGCGAACATTCGTGAATTCGAAGAAATGGAAACTCAAGAGCCATTGTTCGCAATACTCGGTAGTTCACTCGAGGGAGAATCCAGTTCTGCTAGGCTCTTAATGTCTGAGGTTTCACCTAAGAGCGATCGCGATATCGCCGTAACTACGGACTCGCGACTTGAAAATCCACTTGTTGCGAATCTAGTCGACATGGCGATGATTCACCTCAACCTTAACGCCATCTAGCTCGAACCGTCCATCTTGTCCAGAATTCTATAAAGGCTACGACGGGCAATGCCCAATTCCCTGGCTGCTTTTGCTTTGTTTCCATGATTGCGGCGAAGAACCTCTGTGATATGCAACTGAGAAAGTGATTCCAATGGAATGGAGTCACCGATCGCTACAGGATTCGAAGATGCTATTAAACTGTCTGCTACAACGGAATTGCGAAGTTCTAGCGGCAAGTTACCCAGCGTGATCACGGAGTCGTCCGCAAGAATCTTGGCCCGCTCGAGTGCATTGATCAGTTGTCGAACATTGCCGGGCCATTGGCTTGATTGAAACAGCTCATGAACCCCTGGCCCGAGTTGCCATTCTCCCCCTAAAAAATGCTCCACTAGCAAAGGAATATCTCCGACTCGCTCTCGGAGCGGTGGGATCGTGATCGAAAGTACATTGACACGATAGTAGAGATCCTCGCGGAACCGGCCTGCGGCCACTTCTTTTCCAAGATCGCGATTTGTCGCTGCGATCAATCGCACCTTGACTCGCCGTTCTTTCACGGAACCGATCCGACGCATCGAACCGTCCTCAAGGACACGCAATAATTTTGCTTGCAGTCCGCCAGCTAACTCTCCAAACTCGTCGATGAAAAGAGTTCCGCCATCGGCGATTTCAAAAAGACCAGGCTTCGCATCGGATGCGCCGGTGAAGGCTCCTTTCTCGTGACCGAACAATTCGCTTTCAAGGAGCGACTCAGGCAAAGCTGCGCAGTTGATTATCACAAGTGGTCGACTGGCCAACGAGCTCTGTTCGTGAATCGCACGGGCAACAAGCTCCTTGCCGGTACCGCTTTCACCAAGAATGAGGACTGGCTTGTCACTCGGTGCGATGCGCTGGATCAATCGCTTCACTTCACAAATACCAGCCGATTTGCCGACGAGCGGTTTCGTTGCATGCGATTGAGCAAGTTGTCGTTTTAGATGTGTGTTTTCCCGTTCAAGCGTCCCAGTTCTCGCCGCACGTCGAATCAGCGTATCCAGGTCATCCAGTCCAAACGGTTTGGAAAGGTAATCTACCGCCCCCCGTTTCATCGCTTCCACCGCAGATGCAATACTGCCCCCGCCGGTCAACATGATGATGCGAATCTCTTCGTCCGCTTCGTGAAGCCGTTTCAGCAATTCCAACCCGTTCATTCCAGGCATATTTTGATCAATGACGGCGACATGGAAATGGTGCGACGATTGAATAGCGATGGCCTGCTCTGCATTTGCAGCGGCCGAAACACGGTAGCCTTGCCGCTGAAAGAATCGACAAGCAGGCTCCAAAAAATCCGTCTCGTCGTCTACCAATAACAAATCGATGGGCCTTGAAAGTGGGGCAATTGGCATGTTTTCTAATGTTTGCAGATTCGAAGGAAAAAAGGATAGCCGGCTGTTCCAAATAGCGCCAAGTAGGCGAAGACTGCAAACTCGATGCCAGTCCGAACCATACGGAGATTTTCGTTAGAAATATGCACGCATCGCCAGTTTACTATAACTGCGTGCTGCCGAATGACACACTTTCAACAGAATCGCACACTTACGCACATGAAACTTGAAGCCTTCAAAACAAAGATTATCGTGCGATACAATTGCATGCGTCTTTGTGGTGGCGCATTCGCACGCATTTTCCAGACCCTTGACGACTGCGACAAGTTGTCTCTCAGGCTTGGCACAAACGTTGCTTTACGGATACTGTTAATTGGAATTTCGCGGATGTACAGGCTCAGAAAAAACGCTGACAGCGCTAACAACGTTTACGATAAACACAAACAGACGGCAAAAAGATGAGTGATGCATCCGTAGCTCCCTCGAACGAAATCGAGGCTCGGCAAGCTACCTTGGCAGTGCAAAGAGCGACGATGGAATCGTTCAGCTACAACGATGGAATTGTTCGAATGTTTGTGACGGCCACAATTGTGTGGGGGTTAGTGGCCACGCTGGCTGGCGTCCTGGTGGCGTTGCTTCTCGTTCTACCCGCATTGTTTGATGGCTTGGAGAATAGAGTAAGCGCCCTGCTTTCATTTGGAAGACTCCGACCGGTTCATACCAATGCGGCCATCTTTGCTTTCGCTGGCAACTCTATTTTTGCTGCAATATACTACAGTACTCAACGTCTCTGTAAGTGCCGGATGTGGAGCGATTGGCTTGGGCTACTTCATTTTTGGGGCTGGCAGGCGATCATTGTTGCGGCTGCTGTGACGTTACCATTGGGCATGACTCAGGGCAAGGAGTACGCGGAATTGGAATGGCCGATTGACTTGGCAATTGCAGTCGTTTGGCTTGGGTTCTTTGGCGGCAATTTCTTCATGACCTTGTGGACCCGTCGCGAACGCCACATGTACGTGGCTTTGTGGTTCTACATAGCGACGATTGTGACAGTCACTTTATTGCACGTGTTTAATAATCTCGTCGTACCGGTTGGTCTTGGAAAAAGCTATTCCATTTACGCGGGTGTTCAAGATGCATTGATGCAGTGGTGGTATGGTCATAACGCAGTGGCTTTCTTTTTGACCACTCCATTTCTTGGACTGATGTACTACTTTTTACCAAAAGCTGCAGAGCGACCGGTATTCAGTTACAAGCTCAGTATTATTCACTTTTGGTCGTTGGTCTTTCTCTATATTTGGGCTGGCCCGCATCACCTTCATTACACAGCTTTGCCTGAATGGGCGAGCACGTTTGGAATGCTGTTCAGCGTCATGTTGTGGATGCCGTCTTGGGGCGGGATGATTAATGGGTTGCTAACATTGCGAGGCGCTTGGAACAAAGTCACGTCCGATCCTGTGCTCAAGTTCTATGTGGTTGGAATTACATTCTACGGCATGGCGACGTTCGAGGGGCCATTGTTGTCCGTCAAAAGCGTCAACGCCCTTTCGCATTACACCGATTGGACGATCGCTCACGTGCACTCGGGTACACTGGGTTGGAACGGCTTCATGACTTTTGGGATGATTTACTGGTTATTGCCTCGCTTATATCAAACCAAGCTGTGGAGTAAGTCGATGGCGGAGTGGCACTTTTGGCTTGGTACCATTGGGATTCTGCTTTACATCGTGCCTATCTACGCGGCGGGCATCACTCAGGGTCTGATGTGGCGAGCGATGGACGATCTTGGAAGGATGCAATACCCTAACTTTGTTGAAACCGTACAGTCGATTATTCCGTTTTGGTGGGCTCGCGTTTTTGGTGGTGGGCTCTACGTTGTGGGAGTATTCATGTTGGCGATCAACGCAACAATGACTTGGCTTAACCGACCTGGTAAATACGAAATACAGGTCTTCACTGCCCCTCGGTTGATGGGAGGTTATCAGGATGCTCCGATTCCAAAGAGTAAACTGGAGGGAGT
>JAYVBW010000105.1:0-2028 GCA_043750255.1 Pirellula sp. | reverse complement strand
TGCACGATGTCGATTCGGTTCGAGCGTTCGGTATGGAGTGGCTGCGAGAGCGACTCTGCGATCGACAAAAACGAGATCGCAGGCTTGAAACGGTCCTTTTGATGCTCCAACGTTACGGAGTAATTCAAGACGAAAACGATCTTTCGAATGTAGAGATTGACGGGCCGCTACCATCGACTCTAGCAGACAACCGATATCGGGCCGCCAAACTGTTGCGAGACCAAAAGAAGTTGTACGCTTTGGTTGAATATTCCAAAGCGGAAAATCCTCGCGCGTTTATCCATGATTATTTCTCAACCTCGACCGAGCACGTGCCATGAGCCAGCGAGCCCGAGTCAAACTGCCGGTATCCAAGAAGTGGCTCGTTGATGGCTTCTGCTGGTACACGAAGCGAATGGTTTCCAAACAATTCATATCCTTTGGGGTCCAGAAGGAATTGTGGGAGGCGCAGAGGATCGATGACGATTCGCCAATTATCGCGTATGCCAATCACGCGAGTTGGTGGGATCCGATCGCCGCGATGTTGTTGCAAGAAGCTTATTTTTCCAACCGAACTTTCTATGCCCCGATCGATGCCGATGCATTGGAAAACTATCGGATCATGTCGCAGCTTGGTTTTTACGGTGTGCGCATGCAAACTTTTGAAGGTGCGTCAGATTTTTTAAAGGTCACAAAATCGATTTTGGAATCAAAAAAGGTAACTATTTGGATTACACCCGAAGGGCAGTTTTCCGACGTGCGAGATCATTCCTTGTCACTCATGCCCGGTCTATCGCACCTAGCATCGAAAACCCCCGGATTGAAGTTTGTGCCGGTGGCGTTGGAATACGGGTTTTGGAATGAAAGTCGCCCTCAGATTTTTGCAAGAATTGGAGCACCGATTGACTCGGGTGAACCATTTCCCAACTTACCGATCTCAAAGGTATCGATCTCAAAGGCGTATTGGAATGCGTTACTCACCGACCGTTTGCGACAGACGCAGAGCGAGCTTGCGCAGAGTGTAATAGCGAGAGACACGACTGCCTTTACGTATTTAATCGCAAGTCGTCCTGTCAGGCTTGGGTGGTACGACTACGGGCGAAGCTGGTCAGCCTGGCTTAAAGCCAAACCATTTGATCCGCGTCATTAAAAAAGGGTCATTAAAAAAGGGTCAGGTCTCTTAATCACTGTTTTTTCACTTTCCAGGTTTGTTTTTGGTTGGATTTCTCGGCCGCCCGCGAGCGTTGAGGGTGGTCTCCAAGCCTAGCCGTTGAGCTGTTTTCTGAATCCAAGATTCTTCGCCGAATGGGCTCCCACGATTGGTACATCGACGAACTTGATCCAATTCTTGATCACTCAATGCTTCATTGACTCGCTCGACCCATTGTGGCACTCGAGCTATGGGCCAAGCGGACAAAAGCTTGGGTTTCAGTTCAGATTTCTGAAGCCACCGCCAAAGCGAGCACCAACGCCAAGATTCCGCTCTCGCCACCAGTCCCGCACGCAATGCATTCCTCTCTACATAACGGCAGACCACGAGGAAGCGATTGTCGTCTTGAATCGGAAAGCTCTTGTAACGCTGCTGGTACACGTGTCCATATCCACCCGTGTTGTAGTGCGCATGGTACCGCATGGTATGCGTACCACCGATCCATTTCATGTATCGACTCATCTCGCCATCGATCAACGGACGCAAAACCAAATGATAGTGGTTGGGCATTAGGACGTAGCATAGCAACTCGACTTGGTAAAGCTGCAGTCCTTCACCGAGGATTTTCTCAAAAGCGATGTAGTCACCATCCTTGTGGAAAATGGTAGCTCGCAGATTTCCTCGGTTTAACGAGTGGTAGATTGCGTTTGCTTCATCAGCGCGGCGTGGTCTTGGCATCGCCATAGTGTAGCATTATGCAATCCAACCGAAACCGACCATCCCATGCTTAAAAGAGACCTGACCCCTTTGCACCGCCCTCAGCGTCGAAACAACGGAAATCGCAAATTTGCAATTTTTGCGATTCAGCTATTGCCAAGAATTAAGACCGTCGCTGACCC
>JAYVBW010000104.1:0-8772 GCA_043750255.1 Pirellula sp. | reverse complement strand
ATTGTTCTCGTGGAAGGAAACTACCCGACAGGTGTCATCGTGCCAAAACAAGAAATGAAGGAAATCAACAAGCGACTCATTCGCTCGGAAAAACTGCCGACTTACGATATACTCATCATGCCGAAACGCCCACGCGGCAGGTAGGCTTCAGCCTGCCGCTCGCCTTATCGCCCGTTTGAGACGCCTGGAAGACGTAGTCGTTTTCGACGTCCAGACATGTTAGCCATTTCCCACCGTGTGGGTAAGTGTCAATGCATACCCATCCATCGAAAACAAGTGGAACACCATCGGTCTGCACTGTATGCCCACAGATTACACGTTTTCCCGAAATATGCGGCGGTTCCTGACCACCTAGGTGTTTCCAACGTAAAAAGTCGGAAGTTTGATTTGCGAGCGAAACGTTAGATTCCAAGCTGGCATGAACGAAAATGTCGGTCTCAGTCTGATGGAACGGAACCGATGAAACAAGAAAACGAATGTGGTCTGACGGGATGTTTTCAAGATTTCCACCATAAGAGTCAAGCGTTGCCTGACCGCCAGAATCTAGCCATGCGCTGAAGAGTCCTTTTCCACCGATTGCATTTCGCATCATCTCTTCATGATTGCCAGTGATATGAATCATCTTGCACCTGCTGCTGAGCATCAGGACTTCCGTTACTACCTCTTTCGTCGCGGGCCCGCGATCAACGAGATCGCCAAGAAATACGACAGTGTCACTCGATGAGATCGTTAACATACCAATCAAGGTGGCAAATGCGCAATGGCATCCGTGCACATCGCCAATTGCGAGAACTCGTCCCGCCATTAGAAGTGTCCTCGTCTAGTTTCAACAAAAGAACGCCACCATTCATCGAGTGGCGGCAGGTGAAGTTTCTAAAAGTCAACGCGGTCGATCCGCCGCTTCGTGTCGATCGGATTGTTACGCGATTTCCTGGGATTGTGTCTTTGTAAACATTCGTTGCCGGATGATTGGACCGGGATCTATCCTCCAAGTCCCACTTACGGATTCAATATCAATCTCGCCAAAATCTGGTGTCATCAAACGTGAGCGAGTTCCATCTTCGGAAACGAATAGCACGGGTATAGCGGATGATTCTGCAATTTGGTCCATTAGTGGAATCACATCATCTGGGTAACTGGCAGCCCATAGGATTTCTACGCCCTCGCGTGGCAATGCAAGTTGCTCGATCGCTTTGCGATCTCCTCGGTGGAGTGCCCTGGAAAACAATCGCCAACAAATGACTTGCGGTCCATCGCTATGAGCCGACGCTTCCGTGCGTTTCTTTGAGAGCAGTTGATCAACGCGATTAAGTTCAATGGCTTCAATGTATTCGATTAACAACGAGTGCAATCTCGTGATCGCTTCACCGTCAGTCTGTGTCGCTTTCTTCACCACAAACGGCCAAACAATTTTTGATGGGAATCCAAAGGTAAGGGTTACATACTGGTTGAATGCGAAACGCTTGTCACCAGCGAATGGTGAGTCGGGCATCGCGGAAGCAAACCCCTGAATGTATGCAGCAACTTCGTAGAAGGTCCCACCGCAAATATACATTTGGGGACGCGTGCAAATGTGGTTGACTAGCTCTTTGAATTCGCTAAGGGAGCACATAGAGTTTCTTCGCGTAACGGCAACCGTCACCGAGCATCCGACAGTGAGGTCTCTAAAGTAAAAAGCAGCCGATCGGATGCTTCGGTGCACGGTTTTATTCTTCCTTCATATTGAATATCCAAGTCTTACCATTCAATGTACCAGAAAACGAGAACGAGCAAAGCAAGTAGCACGAGAGCCAATCCCCAGTATCGCATCCTTCGATATGGAATCAGTCTGAAATCCAGGTATGCCGTTATGGAGAACGCGATACTCCAACATGTAACTACCAACGGTACGATTACGCCTATGAATACATTCAGTTTTCTGAATCCGTCTCCAATACTGTTCCGATTAAGGTCGGGCACGAATTGCTGTATCGATATGAAGGCGATCGGGAGGCAAACTATTGGAGTCCACCACATGACCCTGTCGATGCGACGTAATAAAACGTAGCCTTCCGTTTGATTGGATTGTACTCCAGGCGCAGGATCGATCAGATCAATGGGTCTTTCCTTTTGCTTGATTGGAAGAACTAGTAATTCTCAGGCGCATGCGCCTGTAAACGAAAGTTTCATTGTAGCCCATTTAGGAGGTCAAATGGGCTGTGAGAGCCCTTAATTTGCGCCTCATCCTCTAAAATGCAAAGCTGCGTCATTTCTAGGGAACTGTGTCCCAAAATGGCCTGAAGGCGTCTTAATGGAATTCCTGATAGATGCAAATGCGTTGCTGCGGCCCGACGTGTGTCGTGTGGCGTAATTCGGCTACTGCGCTGATTGTTCGATAAGACGCTCATGCATGTCGTAGTCCAACGCTTGGTAGGGAAGTATCTGGCATCACTCAAGAAGATTGGTAAAAAACCTGTTTTTGATGCCGACTTGCATGGCGGAGCGTATCTAAACGCAGAACCAAAGTTCGATCAGCCATCGTTTATGGACTACATCGTCGACGAAGAAATTCGCCACATGTGTCTGCTGATGATGGAACACGACTCCAACGTAAGCGAAGTTGCTCGATGCCTTGGGGTAACCGAAGGAACGATTCGTCATCGGCTGAAGACGCTGCGAGAACGGCTTCGAGTCGTAGGCTTCGATCCATTTGCGGAGGCGAAATGATATGAGCGTTGCAACTGAATCGATGCTAATCGCGTCTACCGAAGTTGAGATCCTTGCTGCTTCCAAGTCGCCAACGGTAAACATCGTTGCATACACTGGCGGATTGATGACGGTGCCTGGCTGGGGACCGGTCGCAATCGATTTAACTGGGATCGACGCAGGCGGAGACCAAGTTAGCATCTTGGCCGACCACAATGCTTCCATCAACGGCATTGTTGGCCAAGGTCGAGCAATCGTCAATGCTGGCCGTTTGCTTGTTCAAGGCAACATCAATCCATCGACACAGGCATCTCGACAGATCATCGAACTGGCTCAAGGCGGGTTTCGTTTCCAGGCATCGGTTGGCGTATCGCCAATCGAATACCAACGAATTCGTTCTGGCGACTCAGTTGAAATAAATGGACGGACGATCAAATCACCGTCTAGCGGGTTCACGCTTGTACGTGCGAGCGTGCTCAAGGAGGTAAGTATTGTTGTGATCGGAGCCGATGCTGGAACATCGGTTGCGATTGCGGCATCGAATCAAAAGGATCAACCTGTCATGTCGGAAATCGAAACTACCGTCGAAACAATGCGTGCTGAATCTGCAGCCGAAAGTGAACGTATCTATGCGATACGCCAAGCCTGCGCGGGTCGGCATGGAGACATCGAAGCACGAGCTATTCGCGATGGCTGGAACATACAGCGTGCCGAGTTAGAAGTGCTGCGTGCTGGCCGGCCACCTGCTCCCTTGATCCAATCAATCGTATCGGTACCAACGGAAACCATTATCGAAGCTGCGATTCTATCGCATATGGGTCATGAAACTCTTGTCGAGAAGCACCTTGGAGCGCAGGCGGCTCAGCAGGCTCGTGATCTACGAGTAACTAGCCTCGTGGATCTATGCCGAGCCGCATTACAGGTCGATGGCAAAGTTGCGCCATCGGGACGTGAGGCAATGATTCGTGCCGCGTTGTCGACCTTATCTCTGCCAGTTGCATTGGGGATTGCAGCAAACAAGGTGCTTCTCGACGCTTATACTGAATCGCCAGCCTCATGGCGGTCAAGCTTCTCAATCTGCAAGCCTGCTCGGTTGAGTTCGAAGCGGCACCTTCGGACGGCAATGAAACCACCCTTCGTCGATTCACGATGACTGCGTACACGGGTGGCCCGATGCAGTTGACTGGCTGGCGCTATCCGGTCGTGGTCGATTTGCAAGGGATGCAGATGGGCAAGCAACGACGACCGATTTTGCTGGACCACACTCGAGATGTGGATTTCGTCGTTGGACAGACCGATTCCATCGCGGTGATGAACAATACGCTCATTGTGGCCGGACAAGTCATGGGTGATTCCCCCAAGGCTCGGCAAGTCATTTCGCTCAACGACAAGGGGTTTGCTTGGCAAGCCTCCATTGGCGCAAGAGCAGACCAAGTGGAATTCGTGGCCGAAGGTAAGTCGACAATCGTCAATGGCCAAGAAGTTACTGGTCCCATCAATGTGGCAAGGCGATCCATGCTGGGCGAGGTCAGTTTCGTTGTACTGGGTGCAGATGACAACACCAGCGCCCAGATCGCTGCCTCCCAAGACGCAACAAGCACCCAGTCCAGCGTCGAGTCCACTACGGAGAAACCAACTGCGTTCGACGCCTGGCTGGGAATCCATGGTTTTGATGCTGACACCCTGTCCGCATCGCAAACCGATTCACTGCGACAGATGTTTGCAGTCGCACACAGCAAGATCGATATGGGATCGTTAAGCGATTCCCCACCGTTGGACGAAAGTCCTGTTCAACGAAATATCCCCTCCGGTGCAGATGCCGTCACAAATTTACGCGCCTCGATGGCAAACGAACTCAAGCGAATCGCTGCCATTCGGAAGATTTGCGATGGTCGGGATGCAGGCATTGAAGCCAGGGCTATCGCCGAAGGCTGGGATTCCCCTCGAACGGAGTTAGAGATGTTACGATCGCAACGCCCTCAAGCACCCGCCATCCAATCGGTCGATCGATCCCTGACAGGCCAAGTGCTCGAAGCTGCCTGCATGTTGGCTGCTCGCCACACTGATGTCGAAACTTTGTACGAGCCCAAGACTCTCGAGGCAGCGAACCGCCGCTTCCGTGGCGAGATCACTCTTCAGGAACTTGTCCTCGAAGCCGCATGGGCCAATGGCTAGCCAACGTAACTGTTTGGACAACAATTGTGCTCCTATTGATGTGCATGCTCTTTACTGGCTGCGCAGAAAAGCAATGGAGAGAACTCGCCTGTCCCTCTGTGGAAATTCCCGCTGCGAACGTGCCTCTTGCCCTTCGGCAAAAGAATTGGCCCGATGCTCGCGGTTCGGGATCGTGTGTTCACAATACGGAACCGAACCTCAAGCAGGATGTTTTTAGACCCAAATCCGGAGCGGTAGGAGACGTTGAACGCTCCATCAATGATTTGAAATATGGTCCAGTCAACTTGGATGCAGCTAAGGAAGTCAAGAACGGTCTGTTTTCGAGGATACGGGACAATCGACAAGCGCGAATTTGCGCTCCGGCTTCACAACAAGCATGCGTTCCCTCGCAAACGGTCAGGGTGATCGATTCCTCGGACTGCACGTTTTCCAATGCGATCGTCCAGCCGCAGTCTTATGTGATCCAAGCGACCGGAATCAAACCAGCGGAATCTTCTGTCATTAAAGAATATCCCGCAATCAATCCGGTCGAGCCAACAAACGGCGATTGTCCAACGTGTCGACCGCATGTGGAAGTAGAAAAGCTTCTGCGTAAGAACGAGTCGCCGCGAGCTGAGAACAAGACAGGGTCTTTCATCTGTTCGAACTGTAAGAAACCGCATGTCGGTGAGGAGTGGCATACGGATTGGTCTGCGGACGGAACGCCAATCACCTTTCTCTGTGAGAGTTGCTACTCACGCATGAGCGCGCAACAGCGAATCGCAGCCTACCAAGCCTACGCGTCTCGGCAAACGAAAAAGAATGGAAAAACGGCCCTCTTACATCAGGAGATCGATGAATAATGCGCTTGCTATTGCTGCTAATAATTGCTTTTTGTGGATGTACATCCCTAGCCACGGCTGCTGATCTTCCAGCCAATGACGCTGGCAAGAATCAGCTTATCATTGTCGGCCAACCTGGGGACATTCCAGTCAAGTGTTTTAATGAAGTTCCCGAGTTGATCCAGACGAGAGAAGCTGTCGCTTTCACTTTATTTACCCCGACGTCCACGCTATTCAAAGAGCGATATCAGTCAACGCTTGGGACGGATTTTCCGATCGTTGCCTATCTCAGGCCGGATGGTGGCGTTGTTTACTTTGCAGACCGCAACACGCTTCCCGCGAGTGGCGCAGCTTTGTTTCAAGAAATGAAGGCGGCCGCATACCTTGCCAAGAATGCTATACCCGCAACCTGCGTCTCGGAAGCGTTGGAAATCCCCATGGGGCTCCAAGAGGGTTGTCCGGATGGAACATGCTATCCCGACCAAACTGGAGAACAGGATGTGCGCTTCCCTCGGTTGCGTCCATTTCAGCAAACCAGCCGAAACCCGCTCGACCAAATCGTAACTGGATGGTTCAGCGACTCGATTTCGTCCGGCATCTGACGCACCAGTTCAAGCTGCCGCAAGTTCAACGCTGGGTGGCCTAATTGCAACCGATGGAATGACAACCCTTCAGATGCGAGTGGGTTGGGCTGGCAATTACGCTGACTCTGGACAAATCTGGCACAACGGGACACTACGGCAAATCATTTCCAGCGACGGAGTTGGCACGGTCGGAAACATCATGATCGTCGGTGACTATCTAGTACGACCCATCGATCACGGAAACTCGTACATGCGGTTCACTGGCACCGGCCGAAGAATCACAGAGATTGTCGGATGGGATGAGATCAGGTTTGGGATCAATGGTGCGACCAACAATGTGGACATCACAGCAACAGGCGCCTCGTTTATTGGCTCTATAACGACTACGCAAGCTGCCGGACTAGGCAGAGCTACGTTGTCCGCTGACGGGGGTTGGGGTGCTATTGCTTTGTATTACGGAGCTGATGGCCTGAATATGTATGTCGCTCCAGGAGGGGCTATTTACCACGATGCTTCGACGGACTTAATCTACCGCAACGGAATTGGCACGATTGAGAATGCGCGTTTGAGCTCTATGGGTAACTGGACCACTCGAGGCTTTATTACGTCCGTGATTCAATCGCTATCAACCGATCCAACGGGCTCGGACTTAACCTCGGGCCAGACCAGAACCATTAAAAACACGTCCACCGGAACAACCAAGGTCTGGTTGAATGACGGTGGGGCATTCAAGTCGCTTACGTTTGTTTAGGAAACGATGCAAATGATCACAAACAATCGATTCGTTAAACCTTACTTCTCGTCAATCAAGCTTGTCCTTTTTCCCGGTGTAACCCAAGTCGCCGTCCAAGATAGCGACGGGAGGCAAGGAATCAAGCTTGTGGATGAGGCTCCTCAAATTAAAACTACCGTCACTGGCTGGATTAACAATCAAGTTGTCCGCCAGGATGTATTCGTATTTGATGATGAGCCGACCGATTTTCCAAGCATGTCTGATGTGCTTGCTAAAGCTTCCGAATTGGGAGTGGACGTAACGGAGTCATGGAACTCGGCCTTCGACAAGGTCGCCGAGCTCTTCCCAGCCACCAAGGATCAAGACGAAGGGTCGGAATCTAATGGACCAGCCGTATACCTGCGACCAGACGCTTTTGAAGCCAACCTGCATCCCACGCAGAAAAAGAGCATCACCATCAAAGTGGGCGTCTATTCTGACGCCACCTATACGAAACTCCAAACTTACATCAACTTGATGTTCGAGGACGGCGAGACTAAACGGGAACGGGAAGCGAACCTTGCTCAGTTGGTTAAGGCAAAGTCTGAGATCACAGTCAACTTAAACGCGACGCAAGCGTTATTGGCTGCTCGCACTGCCGGTACGGCCGTTCCCAAGATCGATGGCTTTACTTACAACGAGTTCGCACTCAAGCAAACGGTCGAAGAACTGACCGCAACCGCCAAACAGCAGGAAACGGAACTCGGCCTCCGAGTCAAGCAGATCGCTGAATTGAATCAAGTGCTGAACGGTGAGCTATCTCTTTTGCTGGGATCGACAACTGCTTTGCATCAATCGGTGATGGGTTCCGTAGGTGCTCTGTGTACCGCGATCCTCATCACGCTCAAGGAAGCACATCCTGATTACAAAGAAATCAATGTAGCCAAGATCATGTCCGAATTCGCTATCCCCGACATTTCGTAAGTTGTTTTGCATCCACAAAAACGTTCAAAATGAAATCAGTCAGCACAACACGATCCACCGGTCAAACGCTTTACGCGTTCCCTGAGGGAAGCTCGTTGGCTGATTGGGTTACTAAACGGGTGCAGCTTGTCGAGCAGTCTGCCCCCAACACGGGATACTACATCGCAAACCTAGACGAATCCGTCGCGTCGCTGTGGCGATTGTTTGTCGGTTCAAGTCAACCAAGTTCGTGGTCTCAGTCAATTGAGTATTTTCAAATGAATACTGGGGTTGTAAATTCGGGTTCTGGCGCGTTCCTGCTCACCATTGAAGTAACGTCTGATAGTTTACCGGTTCGCGGCGCTATCATCACAGTCAAGCTCAGCAGTATAGCAGTCGCCCATGTCATCACCAACACACTGGGCGTGGCAGTAGTCGCATTGGATGCGGGTGATTATACATTGACGATCGTCGCGACCGGATTCACCTCTATTGTAAATTCGGCCTTTACTGTTAGCGCCGATGCAACGTTAAGTAGAAGCCTGACGCTCGCCCCACTGGATCCACCCACTACTCCAGACACATGTCGAGTGCGTCTCCAAGCATCGCGGGGTGCAATCAGCGAACAAGTTCGAGTGGCAATTACCACCAGTTCGGTTGGCCGCGATCAAGATCTGGCATTTCTTAACGTAAGCTTTGACGGCGAAACTGACACGGAGGGTCTCCTTCTGGTGGATTTGCCATGGTCGAGCAGTGTGGGGGTCGGGCAATACCGATTCAGACTGATCGATTTCGTTACCGGAAAAACCTTACACGATCGAACCTGTACCGT
>JAYVBW010000103.1:0-3987 GCA_043750255.1 Pirellula sp. | reverse complement strand
TGGGCGGACGCCTTATATCCCGCCTTTTTTGATGCAGCGAAAGCGAACGGTACAAACTTAGAGCAGGCGTGCAGCAGACGAAGGAACGCTGCTGTGCTTCTCCTTTCACATGGGGATGATTCCAACCCTGATGTAGGATTGGAGCTAGCTTCGTTAGCGTATTACTGCCAGCAGTCCGATGAAAACACGGACTTGCGATATGCTTTTTTGCGAAAACGGAATCCGAGTTTTGCCAATGTTCAGCAAAGTTTAGATTCCGATGGAGTACAAAACGTTGTATTACTACCATGGCGAATAAATTCAAGCCAGATAGCGAAATTGTTTTTAGAACTAGGTGCATTCCACGGAGAAGAGCTTCCGCCCGAGTTCTTCGGTGTTGCTTGGACGTGGAATCGATCGTCCCGCGAGCAACCGAGATCGATCTTTTTACTTGAACATTCAAGTTGGATCCACGTGATGGTCGGTATGTATTTAGATGCGTTGGCTAGTCGGTCAATAGAACGCTACTTCCCAACAAGTCAAAATAGACTGAATGCAATGGACAGGGCGATGCAAAAAAGTCTGATCGCACTCGACATGGAATTGGATTTGATACTACCTTCCGAATATCAAGGACGAACCGATGAAGTAAAGTCACAGTCGATGGGCTCTGCTCAGATCCATTCAGACAATTTTGGTGAAGTAGCTTGGGATAAAATATGGACTAGTTTTTGTGACCTTGCATTGGCGGGAGGGCCGCCACATCGCGGCTGGCTACTTGAAGCGATTACGGCTGAACAAGCGAACCAAAACCTATCCTCATATGATGTGGTCGTTCGAGAGATTCGACGAGGTATCGAGATGGTTACGGGATTGCAGACGATTGAGGCTGAAGTGCTAGGTTGGGTTGGCGTCGTATGCGACGACGAAGCGATGGCAGTTTGGTTGATGAGGGCCATTATTGTTGAAAACGTGATGATTCGCAGAGAAGGATCCGTGTTGTTCCTGCCCGCCGGTCCGGACTTTAGGGTGAAGAAAGAGATCAAGAACGTCATTACTTCGGTGGCGAAAACGGTTCATTACTGGCGAGCCCATTTGCGACTCGTTTAACCCGCGAAGCGCCAAGTCGGCCAAAGATGCGTCGATCGCAGGAATGTTGATGGATAATGCCGTGCTTTGTGCACCCTACCACTTTATTGCGTGCATTGGATCAGGAATTCGGCGTGCTCCAATAGCGGATCGTCGTAGTGCAGCGCAATCACTCCGCTCCGTTTCAACTCGTCTACCAATTTGACTTCCTCGGTATAGGTGATTTCCGCAATTTGATTGATCTTGGATCGCCGTTGGCTCCAACTGAGTACAACCATCGCGTAGATCAACAAAGGTATCAGCGATAGCAACACACTGGTCAGGAGCAAGGCCGGGCTTGGATGCGGAAATTGCTCTACACTGGATACAGCACCCGATAGCGTTTCGTAACTTGCACTGAGATACTGCCGATAAATGGATACTATCGGGCCAGCCAAAAGAACCCAGAAAATAATCGTTCCAGTTAAGGCGAAAAATTGCAGTGTCACCCAAGGCAACTGGTGCCTATCCACAGACCACTCAAATACGCTTCTTGCCCTAGACTGCAATTCTTCTACACCGGACAAGCGTATTTGCGGCGAAGCCGAAGTGGTTTTGGTTTCCTGTCCTGAACCATGCATCCGAGTGACCGTTCGATGAAATTGAGATTGAACAGGCTCGAGTCGATCTTGGATCTGGCGATTGAGGCGATCACGAATCCCCTCATGCATCTCCCAATTGATTTTGCGGGACTGTTGAATATTGCGAGCCCAAGCAGCGAACGTCCCAAAAATTGACGGCACGCTTCCTGACAACGACAACAGCAATCGATCCCACGCGCCATGAGTTAGACCCAGGACCGTCAGGACCGTGCGATAGGGAAACCAAATCATGCCGGTGTCTGCGATCATTTGGGCACGAAGTCGACCGCGAACCGCAGACTGTAGCACGACCCGCGAGCCAAGCACTGCTTCGATCGCTTGCGCCGGTAATGCGTCTGCCTCCGAGTGGAGTCGTCGGACAGCCGCAGAAAGTTGGGGCAATTGCGAATCCAGCATTTGACCTATGCGGTGGCGTAATCGATCCGTTGCTGCTGAAAGGCGATTTGCACGCGTCGCAGCGATATCGTCCAACGATTCGTTTCGCAACCGAAACTGCAAATCGCGAGCGAACGCAAGTCCGATTTTGGTCTCATCTCCGTCTGCTTCAAAATCAGGGACAAGGATCGACTCGAGAAACTTCGTCTTCGGGGCACTTGACAGCATGGCTTCGCAGAATGTGTCCAGGTCACGTTGCAGTGATTCGCTCCAACGCTGTTTCGAAACGCCGCTCGCGAGATCATTGAGTGGAACGCACGTAATTACGGGAATGCAGATTGCCCCCTCTGTAAAATTGGCCAACTGGCTCAGAATAGCGCCTCGCAATTGATCGCGTCGAACTACCAATAGCTTAATTGGCGAAAGTGCCATCGCCTCTTTCGCTGTTTTTGCAGCTTGTAAATCGTCATCGGTAATGCCAGGTGTATCCAGCAACATGTACGGACGACCTAAGTCTAGCATCGCTTCTGATCGACAGGGATGATAGAACTCGCGATTCGCGTCGAGGGACTCGGGAACAATTGGTCCGACCCAGTGAACGTGCGTTGTCGCTTCGCTGGAGAGGACTCCGCTGGGCAGTGTCTGTGCGACACGCCGATCAAGAATTATCTGCCTAGCGATCCACGTTTTCCCTTGCCCTTTGGCACCCACCACAGCAATACTTGTCAGTGAAACGCCTCGTGACGAAACGATGGAATCGCACTGCAATTGATATTGATCGCACCATTCAGAAATCTGATGCGTTAAGTGTTGTTGGCCGAGTAGCGACTGCGTAGCATGTCGGATTCGCTGCACGAGGACGTCGTGTGGATTCATTGGCTACTCAAAAAGAACAATATTCTTGAACTGAACTTTCATGGGATCGCCAGCGTGCAACTGGAGAGCAATGATCCCTTCGGATGCTCGTTTGTCAGTCTGATTGTCTTGAAGTTCCGACATCAGTACGCCATTAATGTAGTGTTGGCAGACACTCCCCTTGGCAACGATGCGATACGTGTTCCAGTTTTCTACTTTGAACTTGTCCCGCAGTGCGGTTGCATCGCCAGTGGATCCAACGCGTGTTTTCTTGCCATCCTCGCCGATCGAAACGATCTGACCGCGTTCCACTAGAATGCCTCTGCCCCTTTCCTCATACATGATCCCCATGTAGCTGTTTTTTGTCACATCAGCCTCAGAATCGATATCGGCTTGGTATCCACCCACGATAAACTTATCACTATCGACGAGCTTAGAGCGATATTGGATGCCCGAGTTGCCACCGCTGATCTTGAACTCACAATTGAGTTCGAAGTCGCCAACCTTCTTTTCGTAGACCAAAAACGTGTTGTTTTTGAGCGGCGCATCTTTAAGAGTTTCGCCGGTAATCGCACCGTCTTCGACTCGCCAGTTTGAAGTTATGCCAGACCAACCCGCAAGGGATGTGCCATCAAAAAGCCTTTTCCCCTTGGCGGCTTCCTGAGCGAATGCTGTTGGTGCAATCGACAAACTCGAAGCAATGACCGTAAACGCGACGCCAACGACAAAGCTCGACAAGCTTGATCGAAAACTTGGAAAGAAACAATTCATGGCTAGTATTCCTCTGAGATTAGTTTTCTTGCGAAATGAGAGTTAAACGGACTTTCGTCGCACGATCGTCGGAAACGGAAAGGACTTTGGCAATTGCATTGGGAAATTCTACGACATCTCCTGCCACCAACAAGCGTTCGACTTTGTTGAGAAGCAATCCGGACATTGTATCTACATCTGCATACTCAAAACGGATTCCTAATCGATTTTCGACATCTTGAACAGCGGTGGAGCCCAGGATAACAAAACTATCGGGACCATCCGGGACGATTTCAGG
>JAYVBW010000102.1:0-2548 GCA_043750255.1 Pirellula sp. | reverse complement strand
CTATGGAAGAAAGTGCGACCAAAATTATCGGCTGGGCGCGTGCAAAGCGTCGCGGTCCGATTGATCGTTCAACGCGAACGTGAGCGCATGGCATTTCATTCGGCGACGTACTTTGATCTGGATGTAATGTTAGAAACCAAGGGCAAAGAAAAGTTTGAAGCGTCGTTGGTCAGCGTTGCCGAACGAAAGATTCCATCCGGAAAAGACTTTGACACCGCGACGGGGCTCCTCAAGGATCCAAAAATGCTCCAGCTCGATTCCATCTCTGCTGGCGCACTCAAAGCTCGGTTGGCGACAGCGCCGTTCAACGTCCTCAGCGTGGAAGTAAAGCCGTACACGGAACGTCCGAAAGCGCCGTTTACCACGAGCACGTTGCAACAGGAGGCAAACCGAAAATTGGGCATGACTGCCAAGGACGCGATGCGGGTTGCTCAAAGCCTTTATGAAAACGGCTACATCACTTATATGCGTACCGACTCGACAACTCTTTCTAAGGAAGCAGTCGATGCGGCCCGTGAGCTTGTTCGATCGCAATACGGTGATGCGTTCCTCTATTCGACTCCGCGCACGTACGCGACCAAAGTCAAGAATGCACAAGAGGCTCACGAAGCGATTCGGCCTGCAGGTAGCCCATTCCAACTGCCCGAAAAAATTCGTAGCGAATTGAACTTTGATCAATTCAGGCTCTTCGAACTGATTTGGAAACGTACCGTCGCCTCGCAAATGGCAGATGCAAAAAAGCAGCGAGTCGTCGTTATGATCCAGGCCGACAACGCCCTATTTCAGGCGACCGGTACCTCGATCGAATTCGAAGGTTTCTTGAGAGCATACGTTGAGGGGAGTGATGATCCAGCGGCAGAACTGGCGGAAAAAGAAAAACTCTTGCCAGACGTAAAGGCCTCGGACCCGCTCAAAGCGTTATCGTTGGATTCGGTTTCGCATACGACGCAACCACCATCGCGATTCACCGAAGCGTCGTTGACTCAGGGGCTAGAGGAACGTGGCATCGGCCGACCGAGTACATACGCTTCGATTATCGATACGATTCTCAAACGAGACTACGTGTTCAAGAAGGGGAACGCGCTTGTTCCGAGTTGGACTGCGTTTGCGGTCATTCGACTTCTGGAGGAGCATTTCTCATCGCTCGTCGACTACAAATTCACTGCTGAAATGGAAGATTACCTCGACCAAATCAGCCGTAACGAACGGGAAAATCTAGCTTATTTGCAAGAGTTCTACTTTGGTGAAGAGGGTGTGTCCGAGAAAACGGCGCCAGGCGGTATTGGACTGAAACCACTTATTGCGCTGAAGGTCGCTGAGATCGATCCGCGGACCGCATGTTCGTATCCGCTTGGATTCCTCGATGGTAATTTGGAGCTGCCGGTTTCGGTTCGCGTTGGGCGGTACGGACCTTATGTGGAGCAAGGCGAACGAAGGGCCAGTATTTCCGAAGAAATGCCGCCTGATGAAATGACTCTTGCGAAGGCAGTTGAAATGCTTGCCAAGCAGGAGCTCGGTGAAGAGCCGATGGGACGTCATCCTGAAACCAACAAACCCATTTACATCAAGCAAGGCCGTTTTGGCCCCTATGTTCAAATGGGGGATGCGGACGACGAAGACAAAAAGAATTCTTCGTTGCTCAAAGGGATGACGCCCGAGACGCTGGATCTGGCCACCGCCATTCTGCTGCTGGAGTTCCCCCGTACGCTTGGCTTGAATCCAGCCAATGGCGAACCGATCATTGCTTCCCAAGGCAAGTTCGGACCGTACATTAAAAGCGGAACGGAGACGAGATCCTTAGGAGCGACACACAGCTTGCTCGAACTGACGCTCGAACAAGCTCTCGATTTGCTCGCACAACCCAAGGCACAGGGGCGTGGACGCGGTGTGGCTGCTCCGCCACTCAAAGAACTAGCTGAGTCACCTGTCACCGGAAATAACATAACCATTCGCGATGGTCGTTTTGGACCTTACGTGACCGATGGTGAGACCAACGCATCTTTGCCCAAGGACATGAAACCGGACGATCTGACCTTGGAACAGGCCGTCGATTTGTTAGCCGCTCGAGCTGCAGCGGGTGGTTCCAAAAAGAAAAAAACTTCCAAACGCACTACAGCCAAAAAAGCTTCGAAAAAGAAAACAGCGAAATCTGCGAAGAAGTTATCGAAGGAAACAGGTTCTGAATCGGATATGGAAACGGATTCGGATTCGAAATCCGACAAGGCGCCAGTCGCAAAGAAGAAGTCGAAGACAGCTAAGAAGGCCGCCAATCGCACATCCAAAAAGAAAAGTTGATTCGACTTTCGCTCTGCGAAAAGTTGGGCTTTTTCAAGCTGGAGCTCGCCGCCTTGAACGATTTTTGTTGCCGATTTCGGAGCGTGCCCGGATTATTCATTAGCCGAAGGTCGCTAGCCCACGGTTGATATTGCTACCATAACAGTGGGCTAGCGCCCAATGGCACTCACTTTGTAACGTAGTAGGCACATTCCATGTGCCGTAACCAGCCATTTGCGGACGGCACACGGAGTGTGCCTGCTACTTTGAAGTC
>JAYVBW010000101.1:0-12845 GCA_043750255.1 Pirellula sp. | reverse complement strand
GTTGGACGATAACGGCGACGGTCGGGGCACGCCAGCCTCTTTCTTCCGCGGAGCTCGTCCTGTAAAGGCTCCGGCCAATGGATTGAAATTGGATGGGGCATTTGCGAGCCGAATGCTTGTTTCAACTTTCGGGGAACCCGACCTAAGAACCACGGAACAGCGGGCCCAGTCTGATTTGCTGGCAGACCAAATTGAATTTCTGAGGGCTCGAAAGAAAGAGCTTTCTGAAGATGATTATTATCATGAACTGGAGCGACTTTTTTTAGAAATTGCAAAGGTAAATGGATCAACTGGACTATAAATGAACCGAAGAGCAAAATGACACTACAAATCAAGCTTAAAACATCTGTTTACCGACCTGGCCAAATTTTAGATGGAACGGCGATTTGGGAATTCGATTCCCCCCCTTCCAAATTGACTCTGGAATTATCGTGGCGAACTTCGGGCAAGGGGACTGACGATTCCGAAACTGTTTATTCAGAGAACTGGTCCCCCGATTCTAAGAGCGGAGAAAAGGAATTCCAAATTCAATTGCCACGCGGTCCGATCAGCGTACAAGGCACTCTCATTTCGATTGGTTGGCAGATCGAATGCACGAGCAAACGACCAAACGCATCGATTCTAGCGCCATTGGTGCTTTCTCAACTGGATCAGCCGATTCGGCTAACTGCGGCGGTTTAGTTGCTGCATTGACAAAAGGCCGCAATTACATCAATAGCGCTTTGACTACATCCCCATGAACGTCCGTTAACCGAAAGTCACGGCCCTGGAATCGATAAGTCAATCGTGTGTGATCCAAGCCTAGCAAATGCATCAATGTCGCATTTAAGTCATGAACATGAACAGGATCGGTTACGACGTTGAATCCGAAATCATCCGTTTGGCCATGAACATAGCCTCGCTTAAATCCACCGCCCGCAAACCACATGCTGAAACAACGATTGTGGTGATCGCGACCGTCGTTGCCGCCTTGCACCATCGGAGTTCGACCGAACTCGCCACCCCATATTACCAAAGTATCCTCGAGTAGCCCTCGCTCCCTCAAGTCTTGAACGAGCGCTGCGCTCGGACGATCGGTGTCTGCCGCATTCGTTTTGACACCTGCTGTCAAACCGCCATGCTGGTCCCAAACTTCATGAAACAACTGTACAAAACGGACGCCCCGCTCAGTAAGCCTTCGAGCTAGCAGGCAATTTCTTGCATACGACGATTCGTTCGGGTCCTTGATCCCATAGCGTTCCAACGTCTCTTTGGATTCCTTGCTCAAATCCATCAATTCCGGTGCGCTGGTCTGCAATCGATACGCCATCTCGTAGCTGTGAATTCTCGCCGCAATGTCCGGATCACCTATTTCAGTGCTAGACAGTGCATTTAGTCGGTTGATTGCATCGAGCGAGGATCGTTGTGCGGTGGCATCGAACCCTTTCGGATTCGACAAATACAACACTGCGTCTCCACCGCTGCGCAATGGTGTACCGCCATAGAGTGTGGGAAGGAAGCCGGATCCGTAATTGCTGGCCCCGCCGCTTGTCCCTTTCGCGCTGGTCAATACAACAAAGCCAGGCAACTCCTCGCATTCGCTCCCAAGTCCATACAACGACCAGGAACCAAAGCTCGGACGACCGAACAATTGCGAGCCGGTGTTCATCATGATTTGAGCAGGGGCATGATTCACTGCATCGGTTTGCATCGATCGAACAAGGCATATCTCGTCAGCAATTTTTGCGGTGTACGGCAGTACCTCGCTCAACTCCATCCCACACTGGCCGTGTTTTTCGAATTTGAACTTTGGGCCTAAGAACGCCGAATTTGGGTTAATAAAGGCTGCTCGGTAGCCAGCCAATAACTCCTTCGGTGGCAGCTTGCCATCCCTTTTCGTCAGCTCCGGCTTGTAATCGAATAGCTCCAGGTGACTTGGGGCTCCAGCTTGAAACATGTAGATTACACGTTTGGCTTTGGCTGGGAAATGTGACTGCTTCGTGGCCAATGGATTCGCTTCAACGCTACTGCTGTCTGACCTCACCTCCTTGCCCATCAGTGAGGACGCAGCGATGCCCGCCAAACCGACGCCACACTCTCCGAAGAACCAGCGTCGTCTGGTTCGCTCTACCATTCCTGAAATGTCTGTAATACTCAATGTATTTTTCATTCAATTTTAGTTCTTTGAAATGGTTTCGTCTGAATTGAGCAAGACACGCGATACAATCGTCCACGCCGCAGCGTCCTGCGGATTCACTCCTTCAGGCAACTCTGGAAACTTTGCAGAGTCACCAGTAGCAATCTCGCGCGGGTTAAGCCATCCCTCCGCCAATCTCTTGCGGTTCTCAATCAATAGATCCGAAATTGCCGAATGCTCGTCGGCGGTGGGTTTGCGACTTGTGCATAACCGAAAAGCGTATTCCGTTCTGGATGCATCGTCCCGGCCTCCTTCGCGTAAGACTCGCAATGCCATGGCTTGCGCAGCTTCGACGAATACTATCTCGTTCAATCCGGTTAACGCGGCGAGCGGTGTATTGGACCTAACCCGTCGTACACAAGAGACATCGCCATTGGGTGAATCGAAACTGGCCATCACAGGATCCGGCATCGACCGTTTTCGAAAAACATAGACAGCTCGGCGATAGCGGTCTGGTCCAATTGCAGGGGTCCAATAATTAGGAACGACATAGTTGTAGTTTAGTACATTCTGGGGAACCGGAGGAATAATACTGGGACCACCTAGCTTGATTGATAACAAGCCCGATGCAGCGAGCGCTATGTCGCGAACCACTTCCGCTTCGACACGAAATCGTGGTCCGCGTCCAAACAGCCGATTCTTAGGGTCTAATTCAGAAATCTCTTTCCGGAAAACGGAACTCTGCTGATACGTCTCACTCGTCATTATCTTTTTGATCAAGTGTTTTTGGCTCCATGAATTTTCCATGAAATCAACAGCCAAAAAGTCGAGCAACTCGGAATGCTCGGGTATTGCGGTGCGCGTTCCAAAATCCTCTGCCGTTTCCACGAGCCCATCGCCAAAAATCGCCTGCCAGATTCGATTGACGGCGACGCGAGCAGCAAGTGGTGAACGACGATCGACCAGCCAACGTGCAAAAGCTAAACGCGGCGGTTCGTCATGCAATGCATTCATCGGATGCAGAAACGTGGGCACATGCGGTACAACATTGTTTTTAGGACTGTCCCACTCACCGCGGTCGAGCAATTGGGTCGAGCGAGCGGCGGCCGGTTCACGCTCAGCCAAATGCAATACGGTGGTTTGATGCTCCGGCAACTTATCGAACTGGGCATCGATCTGAGCGTTAAGGCTATGAAGCTCCGGTTTCGATTTTCGCCAAGCGGTAAAAACCGCTGAGATTTCAGACGGCGTTTGTTCTCTATTTGTTGCGAACATGGCCAAGATAGCTGCGTGATCGCAATTTGCTGCAAGAGGCCTGGCCGATGTCGTCAAACTCATTCGGCAACAACCGATATTGTCCGCCATATGGATCGCCACTTTGAATCGAGTCCCTTGCGGCGACGACAGCGGTTGGTCGAAGGCGGCAATCGCGACCGAGGGCTGGTTTCTTCGCCCCTTGCCGCGATCGGAAGTCCAAAACGTATCGGGCTTGTCATCGAACAAATAGGTTACGGGACCATACGCCTTTTTGCCTTCTTTGTCTACCGTTTCAATGGTGGAAAAGTCGGCGCTAACGTTCGTTACTTTGAGTTTCTCCCATTCCTTGCTATCCGGTTTTTGAATCTGCAAATCGATCGTGTGAATTTGCCATGAGCCATTGGAGTTTCGGCCAGGTCCTCGCATCGGTAGATCGCCGTGATTCAAGACCTCCAATCGAAAGCCGGTAACCCCAGTTAGATCCGGCGACCCGATCATGAAAACCTCAGAGCTCGAATGGCCAGTCATTAAAATCGAGCCATCGCTTTGAGGAGCCGGATGACTAAGTCCACTGACGCTATTTAAATCATCGAACTCAATAGTCTTCCAATCCGACTGACTACCAAGGATCGATTCCTGCCAAGCCTTCAGTTCGGATACCCAGGTTGGTATGTCTCGCTTAATTTTGTTTTCTATTTCGGCAATCGTCTCTTGCACGGAGCCAGCGATGTGCTGCTGCTCCGTGGTGTAAACAGTGGACTGAGCTTCGTAGCAGTTGTTCAGAAACGCAAACATACCGTAGTACTCGTCATGAGTAATCGGATCGAATTTGTGTGTGTGGCATTGAGCGCACTGAATCGTCAAACCAAGTACTCCTTTGCCGACACAATCCAATCGATCAAACATCTCGGCCATTCGAAACTGCTCGGGAATAATCGCTCCTTCCTCGTTGATCATGCTATTGCGCAAGAAGCCGGTCGCGACCATTTGATTTTGAGTTGCATTAGGAAGTAGATCGCCCGCGATTTGTTCGACAATGAATTGATCATACGGCATATCGCTATTCAGAGCTCCTATCACCCAGTCCCGCCAAGCCCATTGGTCTCTTTTTAAGTCTTTTTCGTATCCGTTGGTGTCGGCATAGCGAGCGACATCGAGCCAATGCCGCGCCCATTTTTCTCCGTACCGCTCACTTTCCAAAAGTTCATCGATCCGTGTCTCGATAGGCATTAGCTCAAACGCCGCAGCCTCTGCGGGCGACGGAGGAATGCCAACTATATCAAGGTGTATTCGTCTTGCGAGTGTTTCGTTGGAAGCACGTTTCGCGGGCCAATGACCAGCTTGCTGGAGACGGTGACGCACGAAAGCGTCAATGGGATTTTTGGTTTCAATCGGCGATGCTTTCTTTATTGGTGGAGCAAAGGCCCAATGCGATTCGAATTTTGCGCCTTGGTCGATCCAATTGCGAAGCATGTTTATCTGCGCACCGCTTAAGGCTTTGTTTGCATGCAGAGGAGGCATTATCGAATCGGGATCCAATGATGTGATACGTTGGATCATGAGACTTGCAGCAGAATTACCCGGCGAAATGGCAGGTGTACCGGATTCGCCTCCCTTGGTTGCCAACGATGGAACGTCGAGTCGCAATCCGCCTTGACGTTTGGTTTCGTCGGCACCATGACAAAGAATGCAATGTTCGTAGAGCATGGGTTGAATCTGCCGACGAAAGTCGATAGTAGGCTCGGTACCCAAGGCGAAATTGGAATCCAAGATAAACGTAAGCGAGACCCACGCAGTTAACATGGTCCAATGCAGCTTTTCAATCATGCGATCATACTTTCACGAAGGTGCCGCCGGGTGAGCGGCCCTGAGCATCTCAACTGTTCAAGTACTTCCCGGCATATTAGGACCTGTGGGCGATTTATACTTTACGTCAGCCTAGTCACCCATACAATGGTGTCAAGAACACTTATGTTGCCGCTAAATGAAATATATTCTACAAACAGACCTCCGACTCTTTTAACTGCGTCTAATAATCCGGACATTGAATAATGCATTCGACGTGAGATAGTCGCATTGGCTCTTGTCGAAAGCACCTCACAGTACCTATGTTAAAGGCTTCTCAAAAAGTGGTTTGCCGTCATTTTGGTCAAACTCATCCAAAGTCCACTCTGATTTCATCTATGTCCGAGCCTAGTTCTCGCGTCAACCAGACAATAGCTACCTTGCGTGGAGTTCGTCCGACGATACTCCCCTCCCTTCTATTGTGCGATTTCGCCAATTTGGAGAGGGAGGTTCGCTTATTGGAAGAGGCAGGCGTCGAATGCCTCCACCTGGATGTGATGGATGGAAATTTTGTTCCGAACTTGAGTTACGGCATGCCGATCGTGGCGGCCCTTCGAAAGGTTACCGATCTGATGCTCGACGTGCATTTGATGATTAGTGATCCAAATACTTATGCACCGCAGTTTGTGGACGCTGGCGCAGACTTGATTACGTTCCACATCGAAGCGTTAAAGCAACCGAGCGCTTTGCTATCGGAGCTTCGGTCACAAGGAGTTGCGGCTGGGTTGGCAATTAACCCTTCGACTGAGATGGGTCTCGTTTCACCTTTCGTGAGCGATTGCGACTTGGTGTTAGTCATGAGTGTCGAAGCTGGTTTTGGCGGTCAAGCGTTCAATCCGATCGCATTAAGTCGCCTTGCGGAACTTAGAAAAACGAACGGTGCCGATCTGCTTTTAGAAGTAGATGGTGGCGTGAATGAAACAACGGTTGGCCAATGTACGGCCAATGGAGCGGACCTGCTTGTCGCAGGCTCTGCAATCTTTCGCCAAGCAGATTACTGCCAGGCGATGACTCGATTGCGTCGTAAAATGCAAAACTAATGTGTTGCAGATGAACCCTATCGTAGCGATTCCTCTTCGGAAATTTAGTTTATGTGTCATGTAGTTGTTGTGCGTCCTGGATCGACACTTTTCGACGAGCAAGATCGAATCAAAGGTAGTCTAGACATGCCGCTGTCTGCATCAGGCGTTGAGCAAGTTCATCGCATCGCGATTGAAATAGCCAAGTTGCCGATTACGACTGTCTACTGTGGACCTTGTGAATCCGCCCAGAGTACGGCTCGAAAAATTGCCGAGCAAACTCGATCGAAGTGGAAAGTCTGTGATTGCTTTCGCAATTTGGACCATGGATTGTGGCAAGGTAAATTGATTGATGAGCTCAAGCGTCTGCAACCGCGACTCTTCAAGCAGCTACAGGAAAACCCGCGTTCGTTTTGCCCACCGGGCGGCGAAACGGTCGTAGAGGCCGAAGCTCGCGTGGAGAAATTGATCGTCAAGCTTTGCAAAAAGCACGCGAATGAGACCATCGCGGTCGTCATTCCAGAACCGCTCGCAAGCTTGATCGCGGCTAAATTAAAGGAAACTGACGTCGGGGACCTTTGGAAGTCGGAGTGCGACGATGGCTCATGGGAAGTGATCGATTCCGACACACACGATACGATTGGGAGACTTGTTGGTTCTGGCTACCGAGCAGGATCGAACACAGAACGACCCCAAAGTGCCGATCCTTTTGTTACTCAATAGGAATTCAAATCTGATGTCCGCTGTAGAATTGCCGATTACTTCCGATTCGACTCCAACAGCCCAAAAGCGAGGCGTGCCAGAAGGACTATGGATCAAGTGCCCTGGCTGCGGCGATTCAATCTATCGCAAGGAAGTCGAACGCAACTTAAACGTCTGTCCGAAGTGCAAGTACCACATGTACGTCTCTGCAAGAGAGCGGATTGCACAGTTGTTAGACGAGGGCACGTTTGAAATTTGCGACGAGCATATTTTGCCTACCGACCCATTAAACTTCTCGGACAAGAAACGTTACGCCGAACGTTTGGTCGCAGAGCAACTGCGAACCGGTTTGACCGACGCAGCCATGTGTGGAACCGGCATGATTCGAGCTCGTCGAGTCGCGATCGCGGTGACCGACTCGGCTTTCATTATGGGAAGTATGGGTTCGGTTGTTGGCGAACGACTAACACGTTTGATTGAAAGGGCGACCGAACACTCGCTGCCACTCATCATCGTGAGCGGTTCTGGCGGTGGAGCACGTATGCACGAAGGGATCCTATCTCTAATGCAAATGGCAAAAGTCTCAGCGGCGCTGGCGCGTTACCACGCGAACCTCGGTCTTTACGTCAGCGTCTTGACCAACCCGACAATGGGTGGCGTTGCCGCGAGCTTTGCGAGTCTTGGCGACTTGGTCTTTGCTGAGCCCAAGGCGTTGATCGGCTTTGCAGGCCCGCGGACGATCAAAGCCACGATCAAAATTGAGTTGCCTGAGGGATTTCAGACGAGCGAGTTTTTACTTGCTCACGGCTACATCGATCGAATCGTAGACCGTTGGCGACTCAAAACAGAAATCGCAGCGGCTATCGACTACTGCGGCAAACTTTAAAATCGCCAAATTTGCCAACAAAATCTATGATGAGGATTCGAACGATGGATGGCATTTGCAGGTTTTATGTCTGTGAGAGCAAAATTATTTTGCTTGCGTTGATCTTCGCTATGTCAGTTTTCGAGGTGGATGCAAACGCGGATTGGCCTGGTTTACTTGGGCCGACTCGCAATGGTCTTGCAGATTCAAGCAACGAAATACCGAAGAGCTTTAGCGGTGCGCCGAAGCAAATTTGGAAAGTGGAGGCAGGCCAGGGGTACGCTGGTCCTGCAGTCGCTGGAAATGATTTTGTTCTCTTTGAACGCGTTGGTGAAAGCGATCGCATACGACTTTTGAATTTGGAGAATGGCAAAGAAGTCTGGCGTCGCGAACTCAAAGCGGGCTACCGCGGCGGCATTGATTCCGATAGAGGGCCTCGCTCGGTGCCAACGATTTTGGAAAACTCTGTTTTGGTGTATTCCGCGTCAGGCGATTTGACACTGCTCGCACGCAAAGATGGCTCCGTCATCTGGACACGGGCTTTGAGAAAGGAATATCAGGCCGAGGATGGTTACTTCGGTGCTGGAAGTACACCGCTTGTCGTCAGCGATAAGGCAATCGTTAACATCGGCGGTAAATCGGCGAGCGTCGTTTGTGTTTCTCTGGCCGATGGAAAGACGGTGTGGGCGTCCTCTCAAGCAGAAGCGAGCTACGCTTCTCCGATTCTGATCGAACCAACTCCAGGCTCCGCTGTTACAAATCCGATCGTTGTTATCCCGGCTAAACTCAAAACACTTGGCCTCGATTTGAAAACCGGCAACCCGCTTTGGGAGTTTCCATTCGGTCAAAGGGGGCCAACAGTAAATGCAGCTACGCCGGTCTTAACCGCAGATGGCGATCTTTTTCTGACTTCCAGTTACGGCATTGGATCACTCTTGGTACGTCCAGCACAATCCACGGTCCAAATCGTGCACCAGGGAGCAGATCTCAGCAGCCAATACTCGACGCCTGTGGTCCTGGCCGGCAAAATCTTCGGCTCCGACGGGCGAGAAGACGGAGGCGAGGGTGCTTACAAATGTTTGCAGGCAACGGACGGAAGACTCCTGTGGGAGCAATCCGAAATGCCAATTTGCCATACCATCGGGATAGGGAACACCCTTCTTATTTTGGGAATTGGAGGGGAAATTTGGACTGTTGATAGCGCAGCAACCCAGTTTCAGCCCGTCTGGAAAAGCAGTCTTCCCAAAGGCAAATATCGGGCGCTCCCGGCATTTTCTGGAAATCGGCTCTATACACGCAGTTCGAACGGGACCGGTGACGCGTGGTATTGCTTTCAATTCGGTTCGACTCATCAGTGATTAAGAATAACAGAGCACTAGACAAATCTAGGAAATCTTGGCATCATATGACGCTCTAGTAACTGGGATTATTGAATTTAAACCGCATTCAGGAGTCGTGAAGTGCCAAATATTAAGAGTGCCAAAAAGCGCCATCGCCAGTCCCTCGAGCGCCGAGCACGCAATCGTTCTGCAAAATCGCAGCTCAAGACAGCTTTAAAAAAGCTTCGTGAGTCCGTCGAAGCAAAGAATTTCGACGAAGCCAAGACGCAGTACTCCGCTTTCTGCAAAATGCTTGACCAAAATGCGTCCAAGAAGATTATTCATGTCAATAAGGCGTCTAGAACCAAGAGCCGATTGAGCAGCATGATCAAGAAAGCTTCAATGGCTGCTGCATAGGCAAGGTTTGGACGTTAAGCCATTGGTTTAAATCGCGTCGTGCTAGGAGACATGGGTGGTGTGGAACGTTGCATCGCTCCTGGCTGGGATTCGCGTGGCCAACTTCGCCTTAGGAAGAGTAACTTCTATTGATGGAAATGCCGCAAGAATTCGCTCGTGCAACTATGGCGAATTGGAACTGTTCGATGGCAAGCTGCTTGGAATCTATCCGCGATGGTGGCCTCGCATAACGTCCGAATGGGAGTCTTTTCGAGACAGTACTATTCGAAGTCTTCCGTCAGATTTTTGTCGCGCGTACTACGCATTCCCAAAACGAACGCCTGGATACATGAGTGTGCTTTACGCTCGGAGCGGCCCTAACACACAATATAAGACGTTGTACCGTGCCGTTGTCGTAATAGATGAAATCGCCAAGCTTAGAGACTCACACGCAATCGTTTGCCAGATGATTCACTTGCGAGCGAGCGAGCGACTTATGAATCGATGGGGCTATGTTCGACATGCGTTGGCACTAGGCGACAACCACTACATCAAGCGGCTCAAATAATCATCATGGGCTGATAGCGCTGTTTATAGCCGCTCCAGTAGAATTGAAATTGTCCTTAGTCGCAGTAGCAAGCTGGCCAACAGATGCGATAATAGCGCCAACAATGAGGGCAAGCAAGACGGCATATTCAACCGCAGTTGGACCATCGTCCTCGATCAGAAATCTCCGAACCCGTTTCGCTATTGCTTTGAACATAATCATTTTACTCATTTAACGGCATGGTGGTCCTATATTTCCGACGACTCTGCGGTGACAATTTAGATATAGCTCGCTTTCGGCTGGAAGGAGGCTGTAGCGCCAGCGAATTGCATTTCTTTCAATCGAATTCCATTAGCATGAAATTTCGAATCCTTACAACCGTTATATAAGGACGAATGTCAGCCTTTTTCGCTCGATTTTCTTGCCTGTCTTTTAAAATCTGCACCGACATAAATCCGGTCCCCACACGACTATCGCCCAATGGCACTCACTTTGACTTCAAAGTAGCAGGCACACTCCGTGTGCCGTCCGCAAATGGCTGGTTACGGCACATGGAATGTGCCTACTAGTGCGCCTTTGAAGGCGTCGAAATGGGAGGGTGTAAGTCCCTTCATGGGTTTGATTTGAATCCATTAACTGAAAGTAACTGCGTTCTCGTAAGAGGAGGTGGAGAGCAACTGAATGTGAATTTCCAGTCCGTAGGATGACGAACACGATTCGGCCTGTCGTTGTGGCGAGCTTGCTAGTAAATGGCGAAGCCCAAGATGCCTCAGGATACCGCAAGGTAAATCGAGGTCAGCCAGAGGGGTAAAACAAATCGATCCTTTGGACGGCGAGGGGTGGTTGGTGACAGAATGGAAAGAAGTTTCGACGCAATAAAGAGGGATCCCCGTTTCGGGTAAGCCGACCGGTCATGCGAGACCAGCCTCACCCATAGGGCCATCAGGACGCATGCAGACTCGCCGAAACGGAAGTCAGAGCATCCATACGAGCTTTGAAGCGGGGTAATGCCTGTGGAGCAAAGGGATGCAGGAAGATAGATTCGAGAAAGGACAAAACCTTGGAAAACCAATCGGGTCAAGTGCCCGGGAAGTCACAAGCAACCCTGACTAAACCTACCGAAGACGTACGCTCCCGCTGGGAGTGGACCGAACCGAGTGTCTGGACCAATCCGATGTTGACCACACTGGAACACAACAGTGTTCGAGGAGGCAAATGGCATAGTTTGATCGATAAGGTCTACAAGACCGAAAACTTGCTTTCAGCGTACCGCAAAGTCGCCGCAAACAAGGGCGCTTCGGGTGTAGATCATGTCACGATCGAAGATTTCACAGCGGACCTGATCCGGCATATTCGCAAGCTTGAAGAACATTTGCGTGAGGGAACTTTCCAAGTGCAGATGATTCGACGAGTGAATATTCCTAAACCGGGTACCAACGAAACTCGCCCGCTCGGAATTCCGACGGTGCGTGATCGCGTTGCGCAAGCTGCACTTCGCCATGTATTGGAACCCATCCTGGAACGGCAATTCGCCGAGCACAGTTACGGGTTTCGTCCCAATCGAGGCTGCAAAGATGCGCTTCGTCGGGTCGACTTGCTTGTCAAGCAAGGCTACCAGTATACGTTGGACGTCGATTTGAAATCTTACTTCGATACCATCCCGCATGACCGGTTGCTAAGCGAACTACGCAAGTACCTAGCTGACAATCGCGTGTTGGATTTAGTGGAGAAGTTTCTAAAGGCAGAGATCCTGGACGGCAAAGAACACTGGCAACCCGAAAGTGGTGCTCCACAAGGTGCGGTGCTCAGCCCATTGCTGAGTAACCTCTATCTGAATGAGCTGGACCACATGATGGCTGCTGCGGGTTTCGAGATGACTCGATACGCAGATGATCTGGTGGTTCAATGCAAGACTCTCGCCGAAGCCGAAAACGCCTTGGCCAAGGTAGCAGCATGGACCTCAGAACGAGGTCTTACTCTGCATCCGACCAAGACGAAAATCGTAGACGTCGAAGTGGAAGGCTTTGAATTCCTTGGTTATCGCTTCATCAAGCATCGGCGATTTCCTCGCAAGAAGAGCATGATGAAGTTCAAGGATACGATCCGTCACAAAACACGTCGCACGAGCGGTCACAGTTTAGAATCGATCATAGCAGACCTCAACGTAAGCCTGCGAGGCTGGTATGAATACTTCAAGCACAGTTGGAAGACGACCTTCCCTGAGCTTGACGGCTACATCCGTGGCCGACTTCGTAGTATCTTGCGTAGACGCGACGGCCGCAAGGGCCGCGGGCGAGGTCTGGATCATAACCGCTATCCTAATGTTTTCTTCGCGGACCACGGGTTACTCAGCTTAACGGCAACCCGTGCTCGTGAATGTCAATCCTTGAAAAGGAAGCCACAAGCTTAACTATCGACTGGAGAGCCGGATGCGGGAAATCCGCCAGTCCGGTTCGGAGGGAGGGGATCCGCAATCCAATGCGGCTTGCCTACCCCTATCCTTCTGGCAGGTAGTTTTCAGTCTGCCGAACGCCTAACGATCACGTGGGGCTATCGATATCGTCGCTTCGTTTTTCGTTTCAAAATTACTCAACACAAATTCTCACTGTTTTGCCTAAAGTGCAGTTCAATGACGAAGCCGTTGTTCTTTAATTTGCCAGCCAGGTCACAGCAGCTGCAATTGATGAATTGCGTTCCGTCGCGAGTCACTATTCCGCAGTTTTTGTATGCCTTCTCATCATGAATGTGTCCAAAGGCATGGATCTTCGGCTTGATCCTT
>JAYVBW010000100.1:0-2881 GCA_043750255.1 Pirellula sp. | reverse complement strand
TTCGATCGGGTTCTTTTATATCTTGACCCTCTATATTGGTCTGGGCGCGATGGTCAGCGGCAAATTGGATCCTACCGATAGCAATATGGCTGCTCCGTTGCTGGCCAAGAGTTTTAGCAATTTGCTCTTTGCTGCGGTATCGGCAATCGCTTTTACGACTGTGCTAGGTACTGTAAGTGGTCTAATCATCGCAGCAGGCGGAAGTGTGGCCCATGATATTGTCAGCGGTTTCTTCGGTTGGAAGTTGACAGACCATCAAACGATTCGCGTCGCTAAAGGATCATCTATTGTTATTGGGGTACTGGCCATCGTGTTGGGCCTTAGGTTCGAAGGGATGAATGTGAGTTACCTTGTAGGCTGGGCCTTTGCAATTGCGGCCTCAGCCAACTTGCCAGCCTTGTTAATGCTACTTTTTTGGAAGGGGACGACGAGACAAGGGATCATCGCAGGTGTCTTAGTTGGCCTGTTCTCATCGCTGCTCTGGGTGTTCGTTACGCCCGACATGTTTACAGCCATATACAAGTCGGATGCCAAGGGAGCCTGGGTCCCGCTCAATCAACCGGGAATCGTTACTATCCCTTTGAGTTTTTTGGCGATCGCGATTGCATCCACGCTGACACGCGATGGACGACAAGCCGCCCCGGCGTAAGCTATGCCCCTAACTCCTAACCGTTTGAGATAATCCATGCCTAATGTGCAAGACTATGAAAAGCTCGGTAGTTTCTATTTGGGTAAGAAGTATGATCTCGGAGGCCGAAAGCTTCTCGACGAATTGGTCAATTACGATTCGAAAGATCTCGTAACACATGCACTTTGTGTCGGCATGACGGGCAGCGGTAAAACCGGTTTGTGCCTCAGTCTTTTGGAAGAAGCGGCAATCGATGGCGTACCAGCTATCTGCATCGACCCAAAAGGAGACTTAGGGAATTTGTTGCTGGCTTTTCCCAATTTAGCACCCTCTGATTTTCAAGAGTGGATTGAGCCAGCAGAAGCCACAATGCAAGGTAAACCGCTCGAGGAGATTGCAGCCGAGACTGCCAATCGATGGCGAAAAGGACTGAGTGATTGGCACCAGGAAGCGGGCAGAATCCAACGCTATCGCGACTCAGTGGACATTACCATTTTTACTCCCGGTAGCAATATCGGCGTTCCAATGACGGTGCTCAAGAGCTTCGATGCACCTCCGATAGCTGTTCGCGAGGATGCCGAGACGATGCGTGAAAAAGTCTCCTCTGCTTCGTCTGGGTTGCTGACGTTGCTTGGTATCGATGCAGATCCGCTGACGAGTCGCGAGCATATTCTACTTTCCAATATTTTTGACCAAGCCTGGAAAAACGGGAGCAACCTCAGCTTAGAAGATTTGATTCGACAGATCCAATCGCCACCGATAAAGAAGATTGGCGTCATGGATTTGGATTCATTCTATTCGCCGTCGGATCGCGCTAAGTTGTCGATGAGCCTTAACAATTTGCTCGCATCGCCGTCGTTTGCTGGCTGGTTGGAAGGCCAACCCTTAGATATCAAGGGTTTGCTTTATACCTCGGAGGGCAAGCCACGCTTGTCCATCCTTTCGATCGCCCATTTAAATGATTCAGAGCGGATGTTCTTTGTAACGATCTTTCTTGGTGAGTTGCTTGCCTGGATGCGAGCTCAACCTGGGACGGGGTCGTTGCGAGCGATTTTTTACATGGACGAAGTCTACGGTTACTTTCCCCCCTCGGCCAAGCCGCCGTCCAAACCGCCGATGCTAACGTTGCTGAAGCAAGCTCGGGCGTTTGGCGTTGGAATCGTGCTCGCAACGCAGAACCCCGTCGACTTGGATTACAAAGGACTTTCGAACATGGGGACTTGGTTTTTGGGCCGATTGCAAACGCAGCGAGACAAGGATCGGGTGTTGGATGGTCTTGAGGGAGCTTCTATGCAGCAGGGGAGTGCATTTGACCGTCCCACGATGGAACGATCGCTGTCGGCTCTTGGCAATCGCGTGTTTTTGATGAACAACGTCCATGATGATGGTCCGACCATTTTTCAATCGCGTTGGGCATTGTCGTTCCTGCGCGGTCCATTGTCGCGGGAGCAAATCTCCAAACTCATGTCGGAGAAAAAGAAATCGGCGCAACAAAATGGAACGGAGAGAACTTTTAGGGCCAGCTCAGGTGGGATGGCCATCAACTCTCGAGCGCGGCCCATCATTCCATCCGATGTAACGGAAAAATTTCTGGTTCCAACGAAGGTCGAAGGTGACAAGAGCAAAAAAGTCTACCGCCCCGCTATCCTCTGTCAGTCAAGCATTCACTTTGTTAAATCAACTGCCGGGGTCGATTATTGGGAGGATGTGCAATACATGGTTGACATTCAGGATGAAGTACCTGATCCGATCTGGGATCATGCGAACAAAATCGAGCCGGATGGTTTGCAACTCAGCAATCAACCTGAGGATGGATATACCTACGCGGAATTGCCAGCGGAAATGTCATCCAGCAAGAATTATTTCTTGTGGGAAAAGGCCATCAAAGACTACTACTTTCGGCACATGCAGTGCACGGTCTACACTTGCAAAGCGATCAAAAAAACAACTTCGCCGGGGATGAGCGAAACGGATGCTCGAATCGAGCTGTCGCATGCGGCGAAAGAGGCACGCGACGAAACGGTGGAGAAGCTCAAGGCTAAATTTGGCGAGAAGATTCGTTCTTTTCAATCGCGTTTATTAGCTGCTCAGCAACGATTAGAAAGGGAAAAGGAAGGGGCAAAAGCTAAGCAAATGGAAGGCTTCTTCAATATCGGAACAACCATCCTGGGGGCGTTGCTCGGGAATAAGATTGCCAGCCGTGGAAATGTGTTCAAGGCTGCGAGTGCGGTAAAAGGGTTGGGCAAAGCCACA
>JAYVBW010000099.1:0-8161 GCA_043750255.1 Pirellula sp. | reverse complement strand
TGGTTACTGCCCTAATGGCATCGACATTCCAGCATGGAAGGCGGTCTTCTTCAATCCCAAGACAACGGAAGAAATCGTCGATCGCATCGCGTACGGCATTGAGGAATTATAGCCGCAGGTCAAAAGGACTTGGCTGAGTAGCCTGTTTGCAAAATTGACCCTGGTGAGCTTTTCTCACCAGTGAATCAGCTTCGTCAGCTAAAAGACTGCTGCAACGCGCTCGGAAGACCCTTGTTGGCTTGACCATGAACGCGTCGGCGGAAATCGATTCCCGCATCCGTGGTCATCTGAACTGATAGTTGCCGTTTTACGACAAGACACGATTGCAGGCCAGAAACAACGATGGCGAGGCGCTGCCAGGTACTCAGAGGCAACGACCAGGTTAAGCGGCCCGAACAAGCGGCGCGATGAACGGCAGACATTCCACGCAGCTAGAGACCTTCGCACGCCGAAAACCCGCCGTTTGGCTGGGTCGGCTTGAACCGCTGGTTGGGCGGTGTTTGTATTGTCTTCGTCTTGTCGGGTCGAAACAACGGTTGACCCCAACGAAGTACCCCCCAAGAAACTCGTGAGAACAACATTTAAAGGATTACAGACCGAAATCTGTAACCCTTTATAATTACGGGTGTGGGTGCGCGTCAAACCCACATGAGAATTATGCGTCCTTAAGGGGCGGGCTGGGTAACCGCATTCATCTGAAGAGTGACCGCAGTCTGCGCCAACAGTCTGCCGTTCACCGATGCTCCAGTGTTCACGGCGATCATCGTTTTTGCAAGTACGACGCCCTCGAAATGCGCGGTGGTTCCAATAGTCACCGCGCCAGCGACCTGCCAGAAGATGTTCTTGGGTAGTGCGCCACCGACCAGAGTCACACGCGTTGCGCTGGCCTGATTCAGCGTTCCCGCCACCTGGAAGATCCAGACGTCGTTCGGGCCACCCGAGAGCGTGACATCCGTTGAAATCGAAACACCTGTAGCCCATTTGTAGAGACCAGGAGCGAGAGTCAGCCCGCCAATCTCACCGGCGCCCAGTTCAATGAAATCGGGTGATAGTCGTCCGGCAGCGTCGTCGTACGCGAATCCCATATCGCCCACAGCTAAGGTCAGGAAGTTGGCGTTGGTCACCGCGCAGGGGAGAGGACCAGCCGCGTCGACGGTGTACACGTTCCCCGACACTTCCCCGCACGAGAGGAGGAGAGCTGCACCGGTAATGGGGCTTGTTCCAACATCCCCAACAATCGCGGATGGATAAACGTTGGTGATTCCGGTTTGGGACAGAATCGTGAAAGTACCGGCCTTGCCAAGGCTCACAGGTGCCAGACCGATGCCGATACCACTTCTTACACTTGCAACTCCACACACGACTAGCAGTAATACCAGCGCGACAACAAAAATTCTTCTAGAGTTCATGCTTTTTCCCCATCCTTTAAGAACTAACATTCGAAAGGGATTGGCCTGTCATATTGCCGTTTTTCTAAAACCCACAATTTTTAATTGACTTGCTAATACCCTTCGTCACGGAATGTGCGACTAACGTCCCTGCGACAATCATTTATTATCCGATGAATGCATTTTGTGGGCCAACGCGGTACACCGCACGAAATCGGATGGAAAATGTGGGAAACTATCGCATTTTTGCACAAAACCGATGTTTATAAGCAAGTTGAACGGACACGGTGGCATCCCATCCAGCAGCTTGATTCATTTCGAATCAGGACTACTAAGGAATTCGCCGTCGTTACATCATAAAGCGTCGGTTCCGTTTTACTTGCAACTCGAGCTCTCGTTGCAATGCGTCACAAACAAGGGGCCCACTCGTGGGGCAATCAATTCAGGCACTCTCGCACGCAGTGCTCAAATTCCTGCCTGGTCGGCAGGACCTACTTTGGTTTCCTTTGGCCTCGCAGAGATCACTAGGCCTACTCCCAACACTATTCCGGCCATACTGATCCACTGCGCGATACTTAGCGATGTTCCGAATTGACCCGCTTCATCCACTCGGATGATCTCCTCGATGATTCGCTGGACGCCGTAGGCAATCAGCCCAACCCCGATGACCACTCCCGTCCGCTTTGCAATTGTCGCAAACAAATAAGTCCAAACACAAAGGACGAGACCGCTTACTGCGGCATAAATCTGAGACGGATGAATCGGCAACGAATGCGTGGGTACTTCGCTTGCAGCAAGCTGGAACCTGCGATTGTCGACTCGAATAGTGGCTTCAAAAACCGGAGCCGACAGTGGATCGCTGCGAGTGGGCCTTTCCACTATTGCGTCATCGATCGAAACAAGTTTCTGCCCCAATTGAATGTTGTTCGCAGATGCCCAACTGTTGGGTCGCACTTTAAGGATCGATTGCGGCCCAGTTTGGGTCGGCTTTTTTTCGGTCTCCATGCCGAAAAGTTCGCCTGACTCCATTTGATCAACGTAGGCTGGCGATCCGGCCGGGAAGGAGATTGAAGGCAACGAACTATCGCATAATCCTCCGTAACAGCAACCATTCAGCAGACAGCCAATGCGACCAAATGCGAGTCCAATAAAAAAGGCGGGCGTGACACAGTCCGCAATCGAAAGCAGCGAAAATCGATTCTTGCGACTCCACCAAGCAATCGCGATCAAGCCACCTAGGACGCTTCCGTAAACAACCAATCCGCCCTCGGTTACCTGCAGCGCTTTCCATAACTTGTCACCGGTCGTACTGCCAAGTTCGTTCCATTTCTGAACGACATAAAACAATCGAGCCCCCACCAATCCCGCTACAACTGTCCATGTTGCTAATGAATAGAATGCATCCCGTGTCAATCCCGCTTTTTCACATTGATGCTTAGCAATCGCCATCGCGCTAACCACTCCTAACGCCAACATGACACCATAACCGCGTATCGGTAGTCCAACGATCCATGGTGTGGGCGTCCCATCATCGATACGTGTCTCGATTTGAGGCAGTAAAAAAACAACGATGAGTGCGGCTACCGCCCATACCACCCCCTGTTCCTCAAGCACCTTCGAAACGCTTTGTTTGCTGCGAGAAGTTACAAGGATCGCAATTGCAAAAAGAACAATCGCTCCGAGAAACCAACCAAAACCAAGAACCGGAATACCGAGGAATTCATGCGGAATGTAAAAAAGCGTGGGGCGCACTATGCGGTTCTTTCCATGTGTTGAGATTCCTTTGCCATGATCGTCAGGTTGTCGATCAAGCGAGTGCTACCCACGCTTGCCGCTATAATTGCAACTGCACTCTCATCGACCACGTCGACAGGCTCCATCGTACCAGGATGCACAATTGCCGCGTAATCAATGCATTCAACAAGTGCCGTTTCCAACTCCACTCGCATGGCCGCCTCCAAACTTACACTTGTGTTTTCACCCGCATCCAATCTACGTTGAACAAGGCACAAAGCTCGCCAAAGGCCAACTGCACGCACCCGATCTTCCCTGGAGAGATATCGATTGCGGCTGCTCATGGCAAGGCCGTCTGGCTCGCGGACCGTTTCACAAGCTTCGACACGGATGGGTACGTTTAAATCGTCCACCATGGCCCGAATAACAGCCACTTGTTGGTAATCCTTGCGACCAAAGTAAGCTACATGAGCTGGGATCAATTGAAACAATTTCAACACAATTGTCGCCACTCCACGGAAATGACCCGGTCTCAATTCCCCTTCCCAACGTCGAGCAACCGATGGCGGTTCGACGAACGTAGAGTGGCGGCGGCTGTAGATTCGATCCGAGGGTGGAACAAAGACAAAGTCGCACCCTTGCTCGCGAAGCGATGCCAGATCCGAATCCAGTGTGCGAGGATATCTAGCTAAATCGTCATTGGGACCAAACTGGGTTGGATTAACAAAGATGGTTGCAACGGCAACTTCACAATCCTGCTTGGCGCGATGAACTAAGGATAGATGGCCCGCATGCAATGCCCCCATCGTCGGCACGACGCCGACGCGTTTACCATCTCGGCGAATAAAGTCGATTTGAGCGTAGATCTCGTTTAGGTCGTGAATGACTTTCATGCGTTAGCCAAAGTATGCGACTGCATTTTCGAATACCCTGAGCCCTTCACCGTGTTCTGGCTGTGTATCTCGACGTGTCCACTGCGGATGGTTAGTCGGAAACAAATGGCGTTCTGGGTGTGGCATCAATCCAAAGATACGACCGGTTGAGTCGCAAATGCCAGCCACGTTGCCTTGTGCACCATTTGGATTGCTTGGAAAGGGGAGCACATCGCGACCAGTCGTTCCGTCCGCTTCCGAGTACCTGAGAACGATTTGTTGCTGTTCCACTAAAAGCGCTTCGGATTCGTCATCTCTGAACAGGAATCGTCCCTCGGCATGCGCGATTGGAAGATAGCATTCTTCAATGCCGCGTAAGAAGACGCAGTTATCTGTCTCCGGTTTTAAGTGGACCCAACGACTTTCGAATCGTCCCTGTCGGTTCCATGTCAAGGTTGCGGGCTGAACGCTGGCTGGCGTATCAAAGAAAATCCCTAACCGCATCATGATTTGAAAACCGTTGCAAATACCGAGCACCAATCGATCGTGCTGGCGAAATGACTCAAGCGTATCGGCTAGAAATGTTTGCAATTGTGTCGCAAAAATGCGGCCAGCCGCGATATCGTCGCCGTAGCTAAATCCGCCCGGAAAGCAAAGGATTTGAAAGGAAGCCGCCAGATCGGGGTGTTCAATCAACTGATTGACGTGAAGCCTAACGGCCTCTGCCCCAGCCAATTCAAAGGCGTAGGCGGTTTCTACATCGCAATTCGTGCCAGGAGCTCGCAGAACGAGCACTCTCGGTTTGGGCATCCTAAAATTCTTTCCTTGATTGCCATTGAAGAACGGGATTCAGATTGTGGACATTTTCAAGACAAATCTACCCCGAAATCTTTCTTTTTGGCAGGGGAGAGGATCATGGTTGCAGCTCGTCCTAGGTCGAGCTCGCTCGCGATTGGGACTCGCTGGATGCTCGTCATCGATCGGAACCAGATTTCTTGTCGGCGAACAAATTGTCGGGTATGAGCCTTGACCTGCTCGACCATATCCTTTTCATTGACCGTACCCTTTAAGAATTCCAGCGGCTCCTTGTATCCAACCGCTTGTGCTGCAGTTCTTCCAAAAGCACCGAATTTGGCGATCAGCGTCTTCACCTCGTTCAGCAAGCCTCGACGGAACATCCCGTCAACGCGTAGATTCACTCGGCTATGAAGCTGTGTTCGATCCCATGCTAGTGCAAAACACTTGCAGCTTGTTGGCCCTTGGACCTGTTCGAATTGATTTTGCCAATGACTTAGTGGCCGGCCCGTAATCTTCGCAACTTCCAAGGCTCTAGTCATACGACGAACGTCACCGTCGAGGATCTTGAACGCCGAAAGGGGATCTACCTGTTCCAACCGTTTGCGAAGTGATTCCATGCCGAAGGCTGCTACATCGGCTTCTACGGCGGCTCTAAAATCCCAATCCGCTGGCGGGCCAAGAAACATTCCGCAAAATAGCGTTTTGATATAAAGAGGAGTGCCTCCGACGAGAAGTACTTTCTTTCCGCGAGCTCGCACTTCGTCAGCTTTCGCGTGCGCATCGACTACAAACTGCGAAACGCTGTACTCGCTGGTCGGGTCTACCAAATCGATTAGATGATGAGGAACTCGCTCTCTTTGATCGGAAGTTGGCTTGGCCGTTCCAATGTCCATCCCTCGATAAACGGCCATCGAGTCGACGGAAATAATTTCCGCATCAATCCGCTCGGCCAAGTCCAAAGCGACGCGGCTCTTTCCAGAAGCGGTCGGCCCAGTCAAAAACCATGCATCTTGAATAGGAGGCTTGATCCAATCGGCGAAAGGCTGAGTTTGAAATGACATCGAAGGTTGACTATTGTGTAAATGCTAAGGTCCATTTCGCGTTTAACCCGAATTATTCACTGGGTGTTTATTTATCAGCCATTGGGCGCTAGGCCCGCGGTATGGTCGCAATGACAACCGTGGGCTAGCGCCCTGCGGCTAATGAATAATCCAGGTTTAGGGTCATACGACTTTACCGCACACTATCATAGCAACATCACAAAGAAATGTCCCATTTTCCTCTCTCGTTTCCCTTAAGGCAGACTGCCAGCCTGTTTTAAGTGATTCGCCAAAACAGGCGTTTCGCGTTCTCCGTTGTAATTTCCCCTAGTTTCTTGACTGAAATCCCGACAGTCTCCGCCAAGCAATTCGCGGTATGAACGACGAATGCGGGTTCGTTAGGTCGCTTTGAACGATTTGGCTCGGGGGTCAAATAAGGGCAATCCGTCTCCACTAAAAGCCGATCTAACGGAATCGTCTTGGCTGTTTTACGAAGTTCCTCGGATTTTTTATAAGTCAACATGCCTGCGAAACTGATGAATAACCCGAATTCCAAACATTGCTCGGCCGTTTCAGTCGTCCCTGAAAATGAATGCATTACACCTCGAAGCGGTCTCGTTCCAACTTGTTGGCTCAACGCTGCAAGCATTTCCGGTTCGCAATCACGCATATGTATGATCAGTGGCAATTTCGTTTCGCAACTTAGCTGCCAGTGACTTGCAAAGTTAGACTGTTGGATTTCAAAAGGGCAATCGTCCCAATGCCGATCCAAACCGGTTTCGCCCAAAGCGCAGACGCGGGGATGGTTTGTCATTTCAACGATCTTGCTCCAGTCATCTGGCGCCGATTGGTGCGCGTAGTTGGGATGTAACCCTACCGACGCCCAAACGCCGTCCCTGGATTCAGCGATCGCAATAGCTTCGGTGCTCGTTTTCGCATCGACGGCAACACAAATCACCTGCGACACCCCCGCTTGTTTTGCACGCGCCAGTACATCATCCAGTTGATTAGCAAGCGACTTGTCAGCCAAATGCGCGTGGGTATCAATCCAGCCCATCGAGCCGCCTCAAGTAAAAAAGAACCGTGTCAAATGATAAAAAATCGGCGCGGAAAAACAAAGAGTATCAATGCGATCCAGAACTCCCGCATGGCCACGTACCAAAGTGCCGTAGTCGTGTACTCCTCGATCTCTCTTAATCGCACTCATCGTCATGCCTCCCGCAAAACCGAGAGCAGCAACCACGATAGCCATAAAGGCTGATTCCCACGGCGTAAATGGCGTGACCCAATAAAGTATCGCACCGACGATTCCGGTCGAGAGAGCACCACCAACCAATCCCTCCCATGTCCTCGAACTACTGACGTCCTTTGCAATCACTTGTTTATTCGCAACGCGTCCCCAAACCCATTGGAATACATCTGAAATCTGTGTGATCAAGACAAAAAAGAAAAGCAAACCAGCGTTGCTTCCACCCCAAGGCGCTCCAGCAGCATTTTTCAATGTCAAATAAAGTAACGCCGGAGCAAACGAAAGGCAGTACACGCAAATCATCAAACCCGCTTGAATCTGAGCTGAGCGCTCCAGAAAACGCTTATGATCGCCAGCCATCGCGATCCTCGCTGGTATAAACAAAGAGGCATACACGGGGATCATGATGCTATAGACTTCATAGAAATCGATTACGGTGCCGTTCTGGTATTTTATCCCCAATGGAGACAACCCGATCAGAACGTATTGCAATGGGGTAAAGACAACCAAACTCCAAAACAAAGCGCGGTGGTCACCTCGCCTCGTTGGCGTCATCGTAATAAACTCACGGAATGCCCAAAAAGAAACGAGCCCGAACAACACAGTTGTTCCCACCTCCTTAAGAAACAATCCTGCAATCAAAATTGCAAACATCAACCACCAGGACCAAAGTCGCAGCACAAATCGCTCAACCAATGCAGGATTAATCGATGGACTCGATCGACGTGTCAAATAGCTTGCAACCCAGGACGCGATGGCAAGGACCAAAAGCACAACGCTTGCCAAAATGAGCGTACGCATATCCAACCATGCACGCAGTGGTATCGCCGGCACGATTCGGGCCGCTGTTGTTGCGAGATCGTTGGCTGTGTCAGTTACCGCAGGGATATCGGCCTGGGCGAAAAGTAAATTAAGGAATAGCATCACACCAAGTGGGACTGTGTTTCGAACTTCGACGCTACATTGACACAACCGACAAAAGTCAAAGTAGTAGGCACATTCCATGTGCCGTCCACCTAGAATTCCATTAAATGCTGACGAGCAGACGGCACGGCGGAGCGTGCCTGCTACTTTTGTCGG
>JAYVBW010000098.1:0-1677 GCA_043750255.1 Pirellula sp. | reverse complement strand
TTCGCCCAATCCCATCCGGGCAACTACTAACTGGAGAGCCGTATGCGGGAAAACCGCCCGTACGGTTCGGAGGGAGGGGAGTCCAGCCTAACTGGACTCCCCTCCCCCTATTTCGTTGTCGCAGCTATCGCTGCTGAAAATACTTTAGGATTCGACTACTAGATCGTATCGGCAAGTGAATACGGTACTCGGCATCGCGACCTTGCCTTCAAGTTTGATATCTGGTTGGTTGTACCAATCATTTGGTCCAATGATCGCGTTTGGCTGCGGAGCAATTGCGGCACTCCTAGCTGCCGGACTTCAGCTTGTCTTACCACAACAGAACTTGTACTTGCGTCCGCTATTACAGGGACACGGTGCGTAGCGATCAGTCCGAGGATGCTCTTCGGCCGGTGTCACCATTCTTGGGCGTGCCCCAAGCGACGGGCCGCTTCGTGAAACGTCCGTCGAACCCATACTGTGCCACTGCGGGAACATCTCCTGATGTCGCCGGATCATGGGAAGGACGATGGAACGCCGAAAGTTGTCGAATTCCTCGTCATCCATTTTGAGGCTGAGCCTTGTGTCGCTAAGCGTCCGATCCCGACTCTCCTCCGGCAGCAGCGCGAGGTTATAGCAGAGTTGACTAATCGCAAATGCCTTATTCAATTGTTCTATAGAACCATCCGTCTCGTCGAGCAGCGGCCTCGCGTATTCCGCCAACGCTTCTGCAAAAACACCCATGTTAAGATCCCTCCGTGTGGTTTCACCGAATTACTTTCGATCCGCAGCCAAGCGAAGGCCTGTCCGCTACTTGGCAGGCCCTTGGTGGCCCATGTATCAATGGATAATGCTACCGCGCCGATGAATTAAAGTGAACCGGTAGAGGCTCGATCGCTGAATTGCCCTGGTCCGACACTCGCGTCATTCACTTCAACCGATTGCTTTTGACATAATGCAAGTCAGCCAGAAGATGCACTCCAGGGGTGCAAATGTACCGTACGTGAATGCGTCTTCCTCAATCTTATCCCACTTGGCTACGCGATAATCTCTTTGATGACTTGACCGCCGAATTGGCTGAGCTGCTTGAACCGACCTGAATGGTAATACGTGAGCTTGTGATCTTCTAACCCAAGCAACTTCAGAATGGTCACATGCACATCGCGGACCGGCGCAACTCCTTCCACAGCCTCCGCTCCTATCTCGTCGGTCGCCCCGATCGTGTGGCCTGCGTTGACGCCACCCCCTGCAAACCAGATATTCATGGCCTTGGCATTGTGATCCCGACCGTAGGCAGTACCGCCACGAACGCCATTGTCAGGGCTTCGGCCAAACTCACCACACCAAACTACTAACGTGCTCTCAAGTAATCCACGCTGCTTTAGATCGGAGATCAAAGCCGCGATGGGCTGATCGACTTGCTGGACTAGATTTCCGTGAGCGCGCTCGATGTAGTCGTGACTATCCCACGAACCTGCATAGAGCTGAACGAAACGCACGCCTCGTTCAATCAGTTTCCTGGCAAGTAAACATTTCCTCCCGAACGCGTCCGCTGGACCACTTCCTAACCCATACATCGCTTGGGTAACAGCGTCTTCCTGATTGATGTCGACCAGTTCTGGCACTTGTGTTTGCATACGAAACGCCAACTCGTAGCTATCCATTCGGGCCATCAGTTCGTCATGCCAAGCATTCTTT
>JAYVBW010000097.1:0-8055 GCA_043750255.1 Pirellula sp. | reverse complement strand
TAGTTCCAAAGAAGCGATCCCGTTTTAGCATCGTAACTAACGATCCCGTGCCCTATCAACTGAACATACTGCTTGACGCCTGATGCGTTTGATATAATCGCGGAGGAATATCCTGCACCATCATTTCCTTTTAGTTTGCCCACAGGTGCCTTGCCTTTCCAAACGACTTCGCCTGTTTTTTTGTTGAGTGCCGCAACCATTGCATCCGGAGCACCGGGAGTGCAGATGAGCAGATCGCCGTCCACGAGTGGCGACTCGCTGTAACCCCAAACCGTTTCTATCTTGCCACCAAAATCCTTGGTAAAACTCGTTTCCCAAACCGCTTCCCCACCGTCCAACTTGCAACAAACCAACACCCCATCGTTGGACAACGCGTAGACGAGTCCACTAGCCAGGTCGACGGTCGGACTGCAATTCGGATCTCCCTTAGCTGGTGTGAACGGTGTGCTCCATTCGATCTCCCCATTGCTTTGATCTAGGCAAACAACTCTTGTGTTACCGTCCTTGTTTCCCATCGTAAGGATCTTACCATTTGCGATCGCAACGCTTGCCATTCCCGTTCCGAGCCCCTTCACGCTATAAACAATTGCGGGCCCCTCGTCTGGCCAGGATTCCAGCAACCCCTTTTCGGTGGAAATGCCATCTCGATTCGGGCCTCGCCATTGATTCCATTGTCCGGTTGTATCCTCTGCGAGCAGTCCAAGGTTATAAGAACAAATGCACAAACCGAAACTGACGCTGGAAAATAGGAACCGACGCATTTTAGAGCAAAGCATAGAAAGTTCGATCAAAAAAGGGGCATACGTGTTGGAAGAGCCGCAATGGTTTTAGCGACGCAACAATTTAGAACACTATCGTACGCAAAAATCGAAGTCTAGACAAAGCCAAAAAACCGATGAACTGTCCCAGTCAGTTGTTGCTCCACACGCTCAGCGTGTCCACTGCCAACTAGATTTTGGTGACGGGCCGCTTTGGAGGTGGTGGGTTGAGCATCCTGGCTTTTTCATCCTTAGCGGCCGTCGGGGTAGCAGGAGGAGTTGTTCGAGGACGGCCTGGCTTAGGCGGTGGGTTTAGATCTGTAAACGACTCACTCCATTCCCATCCGAGCGGATGGCTCAATTCCCGCTCGGCCAAAAGTGCCCACGGTGTTCCTTTGTGCTTCTCAGCGACACTTCGCAATAACTCGGTTGCCTGTTTGCCTTCTTTTTCTAGTTTGCTATCAACGTTGATTTTGTCGGACGGTTTCAAGTTCCATGTGTTGCTTTCGGGCTTTTCGAAATTCATTCCTCGTTTTGCTTTGGCAAGCATCGCGTTATAAGCTTCGGCACGAACTTTGGCGGCAATCGCAGTGCCGAACGAGAGATCAAAACTTGCTAGCCAGCGCGGCGTAGCTTCTTTGCTTCGTGACTTGTCACCTTCGGCCAGCACGGTACAGAGTCTCATTAGATCAGGAGCTAGGCGCGCGGACTCTTGCTGCGCCAACGTAAGATCGCGAACGAAGATCGCCTCGTCTCGCTTGATAAACTGCTGCTGAGGTTTATCCAACGTTCCGACTCTGGCAATTTGTGCCGCTTGTATCAACGTCGTCCGCAATGGACTCTTCTTAACCTTGGACATGTATTCCGCTTCGCTAAGGTAGTCCGGGCGATACAAGTCCATTATTTCAGGGGAAAAGAAATAACTTAGACGAGAAGCAAACGCTTCGATCTTTCCAGCGTCTATTTTTTTGCCAACTTGACGGTTTGGATGGATCGAAAAATAGATTCCGCCGGTTTCGTAACACATACGAGCAAGTGCGTAGGGGCCGAAACCAGAGTCAATGATGGGTTCTTCGAAATAGTTATCTTGATAGCCTAACTGCACGCGTTCAGGTAACAGCGTCTCGGGCCCTTGATCCACTTGTCGCCAGTCCGGGGTTTGGTCAAATTTCGGGTCCGGGTCAATAAATTTGATGTAGGTGAATTCTCGTCCGAAGGGTGCAGGCACTCCGAGTACATGGGACTGAATTGCATACCGCTTACATAATGCAATGGCTTCATCAGCCATCTGCATGTCATCGCCACGTTCATCGGTGATTGTGATCAAGACGACGTTGCGTTCGGGATCATTCGGGCCACGAGAAGTGCGAAATGATTTGTATCGATCTGCAACCGCCTTGATTGCGTGAAAGACCATTTCTACCCCGGACTCGTCAATTGTGATTTTGTCTATGGCCGATCGAATTTCAGAGAGATTCGAAGTGGGTTTTTTAGTCATGAATTGAACATCGCTTCCAAAAGAAACGATCGATGTTATCAAAGTGTCAGAATCGTTTGAGCCGCCCCTCTTTTTCTTTGCTTCTTGGACGATGCCTAATTGCTCGTAGATGCGGTCGAATCTGTCACGAATCTCTTTCCTGCGTTTGACCATCGAGATGGAACTGTCAAACAACCACACGACCAACGTCGGTCGCTGTTCGATCGATTGCAGCAGCTCAAAAGTAATCCGGTCGACCGCCCCCTCGGTGCCGGTCTCGCCAACTCCAGTCATTCCTCGAACGACTTTCGTGGACTCCGTTAGTCCCAGCGCTTCTTTTATATCGAGAGAAACATGGACATTGGCATTTGGCATCGTCATATCCAACCCGGTGGTCGGCACCTCAGAGATGTCCGCCAGCGATGGAGCCACTGATAGAGCCATGTCAGTCACACCGATCGAGTTGGCACCTATCTCCTCCGAAGGCGTTTCTGAATACGCAATGTCATTGATGATGTCGAGCGACGTCAATTCGTCAGCGATAGGCTGCGATTCAATAAAGAGGGCTAGGATTTCAGGTTGAGTTACAATTGTGTAAGATGCAAGACCCACAATAATCAAGAGGTGAACCAGCATGCTCGCCAAGAAAGATTTCGTTTCGGAATCAAACCAATCGGTATTCGTTTCGACTTCTTCAAGTTCGGAATCCGAGTCGTCAGCTTCGTCGCTGTCCCGACTCTCACTTGCTTCGTCAACTCTCAAAGTATCCATAACGGCAAAGTCGACGACGTCTTCTCGCATTGTGACTTCAGCATCCATGGGTGGAGCTAGATCATCTTCGCTGACAGTTCTTGGTCGTTTTAACATTAGCCAACTCGAGGACAGAGCATGGACGAAAACCAAATAAGTGGAGGTAATGAACCATTCTACCGTAACTCCAATACTTCCATTGTCTTGTTTTGAAGACTGCTATTCAACAGCAAGAGCAATCAATTGGTTCTACAAATACTCATTTTTTGTTGACTTTCCGCTAAAATATTGCCACTGCGGAAATCCGAGCCATTATTTAGGCCATTTTCTGCATCGAATCTCCAGTTAGAACGTCTCCGGGTAAATCACGAACTCAATGCGGCGGTTGTTGGCACGATTTGCTGGACTCTGGTTGTCTGCAACGGGATAGTTGTCGCCATGGGCCAAGGTAAAGAGTTGGCTGATGGGCAACTGATTGCGGCGAGTAAAATATTCCAGCACGGCATTGCTTTGTGAGGCAGCCAACTGGTGGTTCGTCGAAAATGCCCCGCCATAGAGGGGTGCATTGTCCGTGTGGCCTTCAATAGCAATACGCTGCCGTGAATAGCTTCGCTTAACTGCCTCTGAAATGCGATCGAGAAGGCCCGCTGCTGATGGCGTAAGCTGCGAGGTTCCCGGCTGGAAAAGTTGGTCTGCTGGTACGCGCAAGCGAATGACGCTGCCTTCGTTTTCCACTGGATATCCGAGGTCTCGAAGTGGTTCACTTCCGATCTTGCTGCTCGTGTTGGCAGTAAGCTTGGCACCCCCTCGACGCTCAAGAAGCGATTGTTCAACCTGCACTCGATCCGCTAAGCCGCGAAACTGCTGGCTCGATTGGGCAGATGCGACTCGAGACTGTTGCAATTGATTGTTGACATCCTGCAGTTGGCGCTGCATCAAGTCGGAACGCTCTTTAAACAATTGCATTTGCTGCTGCGACTGAGCCAGTTGTGTCGTGAGCTGTCGATTGTTATCGTCCAAGAGCTTCGCTCGCCGCTCCAATTCCGCAAGCTGTGCTGGAAGTTGCGGACTGGCCAAATTGGGCGCTGCATTCGGCACAAGGAACCCCGACGGACTTGCAGTCAAATAGGGATTGCTTCGGTTGCATCCGTTAACCGAAAAAACGAGAATCAGAATGGTCAGTGTCCTGTGCCAGCAAGTCCACGCTACGCCCGTCGCCCGAATCGTGATGTTCGATCGAAGTTGATGCCATTTCGAATGAAGTAGGACGCAATGGTGCATGCAATGGTTATTATCAATTGAAAGGAACCAAAGCAAGAGCGGACAAGCTGGACAGCATGCATGCAGTTCGGCGATTTAATGTAGCGAAGAATGCTATTATTCCATTGACTGCTGGAACGCGCTCAAAGGGAATGCCTGTTTCAGCAAATCGTGTCGATACAGATTTCCATCGTTCGGTCGCTCCATCAAGATTGATAATGTAGGCACGCATGGGTATCTGAATTAGGGATGAGTATTCGTGGTTTCAGGCAGCCAATCGCTGATACATTTTTACAACTCTTTCGCCGACGATATGGGGAGCACACATCGATTCCACCCGTTCAAAAGCCGACTTTCCAAAGACTGCAATTTGATCAGGAGCAGCGTGAAGACGTTGAATCGCGGACGCCAGTGCCATGGAATCTTCGCTCGGGAAAACAATCCCATCGACGCCGTTCCTAACCAGCTCCTTCATTCCGCCAGCGTCGCTTACGATTGGGCAAACGCTTTGCCCCATTGCTTCCAAAAGCGCTCGGCAAAGCCCCTCTTTTCGCGAAGGCATTACAAACAAATCCATTGCCGTCATAAGTGCCGAAGCATTCTCTGTATATCCAAGCATACGGATACGGCCTCGCAGGCGAGGGTCGTTGGCTAAGGCTGTTACCGCAGAATCCTGGAGCGGGCCAGCAATGAGTGCAACCAAGTTCGCGATGTCGGAGCATTCGATCAACGATCGCAGTAGAATGTCGATTCCTTTGACTGGACGAATGGTTGCAACCGTACCCACGACAAACGCATTGTCGGGGATTTGGTACTTCCTAAGCAGCTCTTGCCGATTGAGGGTTGGCGACACCGTTTCAATGCAGTTATAGATGACTTCGCATCTGCTGTCTTTCACGCCGCCTTGAACTAAAGCCGCCTTGACTGCGTTGGATTCGCAGGCGTGCATGGAGACTTTCGGTGAAAGGTATGTGATCCAGTCCGCCGGTTCGCGCCAAGATGGAACACGCGTGATTCCATAGAAGGAAACAATTTTTGGCTGTCTACGCATCCCAACAGTAGCTAATACCGTTTGCGATAGGGCCCTGGGCAGGAAAGAATGAACAATGTCGGGCTGGAAATATCGAATGGTTCTTCGGAGAGTTGCGATGGCGGCGAAGTCTACTTTTCTGCGACTTGAGAAGGATACAAAATGTTCGGAGCCGTACCCCGCCACTAGCGGGTTGGTTACATCCGCGATCATAAGCTGCATTCCGCCGGTCGCATTTGCGCGTTGTTGTAGATCGCGGGCCAAGGCTCCAGGGGCATTGACTGCTAAGACTCGCATCGCTCATTTCCTAGGTGTTACAACATTAGAAGCCTTTTGGTAGCTGTTTGGCTGACATCATGTCAAGCGAACTTTTTGCAACAGCGGCTGGGTGCGCTTTGTTGCTGAATCCGATCGCTCCGAGTAATTTCAAGTTTAGTCTGCCAGCAAGCATCTCGTCTAAAGCTCTCGTGACATCGTCTTTGTTTATTTCGCCTGTTCCATTGCGCTCGATATGAAATTGCACGGATCTTCGCATCAGTTCTTTGATGAAGGCAGGACTGACCCCTTCGGTTCGTCGAACAATTTCAGCGACAACTTCGTCCGCAACTCGGACACCTTCAGAATAGAGACAAACCAGCTTGTGTCGACCGGTATCATCAGGTAACGGATACTGAATTGCCTGATCGATGCGTCCCGGCCGAGATGCCAGTGCCGCTTCGAGCGTCTCAGGTCGATTGGTTGTAAGTATAAAAAGAATTTCAGAATTCTGTTTCAGTCCGTCCATTTCATTAAGCAGTTTATTCAACATGGCTTCTTCGCATGGACTATTCATGCGTGCTCGATCTCTGGCAATCAAATCGACATCCTCAATGACGACGATACTTGGCTGGAGCAACCGGGCCAGAGTCATGTATTCACTTAACAATCCGACTTGTTCAGCCGAGATCAAAAGTGTCGTGTGGTCCTTCAACGCATTGGCTAGATAGTGAATAGTATGGGTTTTTCCGGTTCCCGGCGGTCCGTAGAACAGGATGCCTTTTTTGGTCGCTTGCTTAAAATGGGTGAGTTGTTCTCTCTGCTGAACAAATTGAATGACGTTACGCTCAAGCAGTTTTAAAGTCGACTCAGGCAAGATTAACTGATCTCGATTGACTGTTCGAAGTTTATGAACCGTAATTCCAGAAGATTCGCCGGTATAGGAATGTTCTGCTTGTTCCAGTGAAAGGACCTTTCCTCGGTAGGATTCCGCTTTGAGAACTGCGTTCTCCAAATGCTTAAAAAATTCCTGAGCAATTTGCGTTCCCTCGGGCGAGTTTGGCGTGCCAACCTGAAACTGAATTCCGGTAACTTGCCCATAATGTCCGGCTGGCGATAAAAGAACTGCGAAATGTACGTTTTTCTTTTCAAGAAGCCAAAGGCCAATTTTCAAAACTCGAATCGGCGTTTCATCGCCAATATCAAGCTCTTCATATTCTGGTGGAACGGACACCGTCGGATAATGGTCACTCGGAATGAGGCAATCGGTTAGCGACAGGCCTTCGTGCGAAAACTCTTTGCGAACACCACAAAAGTGCAGGACCTTTGTCTCCTCGCTAAATAAACGGTTGTAGCCAACCAAGATATTCCATAGTCTCCCTTGTGGTGGTCCTTGTATTGGCCAAATAGTGGTTTGGGAACAGTTTGAGAGCGAGCCTCGTGAATCTAGAATTGCCAATCTACACCACGCGGTTTCGTTTTGATAGATTCCGTCCACGCTTTGATCGCATTCAGCGATGTGCAGTCAACTACCCTGCTTGGGTGTGCAGGCACAATCCATCTTGGCAAACCAAGCGTTCTGAAGTATGGCCCTAGAACGCTTCTTCGTGAAAACAGCCTCGGCCGCATCAATCCGCGTGGTAACCTCGCCATGTCCAAACCAGTGTGTCTGCCAACGTTTGCTGGAACACTTTTTGATCGCAGTGCTTGGTCGCGCGACTGAATACGTAACGGTAATCATAACCTTTGGCTTTGAGGGCCATGGCCGTGCGCTCGTTAGCCATCACCCAATTGTGATAAGTTTCTTCGGGATCTTTAGCTCGATTGTCATTTTCGGAAACGTGTGTGAAAATGCGCAGCGGTTTCTTCTCGCTGCTTTCGATCAGCTTCATGCCGGAATGGTATTCCCACGCCCCGAGTGGATAGCGAGCTTCATCTGGCGCATCGTCGTCCTGTTGATCGACGAACGTACCGGAGTAAGTAATCAAGCGACGAAATAAATCTGGACGGAACCAGCCCATGGTGAGAGCCGCCGCCCCCCCCGAACTGCACCCCATCGCAGCCTTGCCCCATGGATTATCGGTGAAGGCTATGTTGGGGTAAGCCGCCTTGATTTCCGCATTGGCCAGAACTGCTGGCAACACTTCGTCGTTAATAAAACGGGCCAGTCGATCGGACATCGTATCGTATTCGAGACCGCGCTGGCTACCCTTGCTATCGTCCCCACCGTTCTCTACCGCGATCGCGATGAATGCTGGCAACTTGCGTTTCACGTCCGCTGCAATGGTGAGATTGTCCAGTGCGTTTCTTACTAAGTTTAGGTTACTCGGTCCGTCATGCATCACAAGAATCGGCGCCTTCGTGCCGTCCTTGTAGGCTGCTGGTACGTAAACAGAAATCCGTCGCTCTTTGCGCACCGTCTTCTTGGGATCGAGAGTGGGATCATCTCCACGAAAGATCTTACTGTCCTCCAATCGCATCGAGAATTGAAAGGTTTTTCCTTTCGGATTTCCCAGGTCGGTGAG
>JAYVBW010000096.1:0-3423 GCA_043750255.1 Pirellula sp. | reverse complement strand
GCGTAGATGCGTTCGACTTGAAGACGAATCGGAAGTGGAAGTAGGAGCCGAAAATGCCGATGTCATCAATTCTCCTTTTTCAGAAAGCAATTGGGTCATGAATGATTTACTTATGACAAGGGACGACTAAATTTCTGACGAATAACAATAGCGATAGAGTTAAAGACTAACAGCAAGAGCAACAACACGATAATGGCCGCCGCAGAAATCGCATGGAACCCTGCGTCGTGTCTTCCTGCCCAATCGTAAATTTGAAGCGAAAGAACAGTAAAGACGGACATTAGGTTAGAAGGAGCTCGCGTGATGAAAACAACCCCCGAGATCATCATGATCGGAGCAGCTTCGCCCACCGCTCGACTCATCGCGAGAATCGAACCAGTCATGATGCCAGGGACCGCAGCAGGTAAGGTAACATTCCAGACGGCTTGCCAAGGTGTCGCACCCATTCCAAGCGCAGCTTCGCGAAGTGATGGCGGAACCGAACGGAACGCTTCTTGAGATGAAATGATAACGACCGGAAGAATCACCAACATCAATGTTAAGCTGCCCGCAAGTACGCTTCGGCCAAACGGGACTGAAAAATGATACCACGCTTGTTTGTGTACGCGGCCAGGGGTTTCGTTCCATCGCACGGAAACCGCTTTCTCTTCTTCCGAAACAGGGATCGGTTGGCCTTTCGCGACGACCTGCATTTTGATGTTCTTGCCATTGAGATCGATCGCCGCAATCCCGTCCTTCGGAATTGTATCGGCGGAGAAGCTGGACTCAACAGGGACTAATAACACCGCATCGTCGATCGTCAAAAACTGATCGAAATACCGACTGCCCACTTCGAAGATCGAATGGCTGGCTTGTTGTCCTGTATCGGTTCTCTCCATCAAACCAAACATCGACACAAAGGCAGCCATTCCGACAATGCCGTAGACAACCGACGGAACACCGGCAAGATTGGCGATGTTCAACTGAACAAGCGAATGCAACCAACGCATCCATCGATTCGTTGGCCGAAGCTCTTCTAAGAAAATGGCTGTCCCAATTCCGATCGGCAAGGTGAGAATCCCGCAAGCGGCACAAGTCCAGAAGGTGCCCATCAAAGCTGGCCAAATCCCGGCCCGATTGGGATCTGGATGAGGCGAGTTTGTGAGGAACGACCACGAGAGATGGCTCACCCCTTTGGACAATACGGTGTAGAGCAATACTCCGAGGACCAGCACCGAGCAAAAGGCGGTAATTCGGCAAACCCAATTAAACGCGACAGCCATCGCCATTCGCCTTGGAACGCTGTTGGGATTTTGAAAAGCTTCGGTCAATACGTTTCCAAGTGACTTCATTCATAAGCCTCCCGAAAACGCCCTCGGACCCAGTTACCAACCAAGGTGAGTAGAAAAGTCATAACAAACAAGACGCATGCCACGGCGTACATCGAATAGTATCGTGCATCAAACTGGCTCGTGTCACCCGAACCCATTTGAACCATCCAACCGGTCATGGTTTGTGTTGCTTCGCGGGGGTCGAAAGTTAAATGCGGCTGAGACCCACTAGCTAATGCGACAATCATCGTTTCGCCAACAGCCCGTGAAATCGCCAAGAGAAACGCTGAGATGATTCCCGATAGTGCCGCAGGTAGAACGACCTTTAAGGTCACATCGAGTTTTGTAGAGCCCAGACCGAAAGCCCCTTCGCGAAGTGCTCTCGGTACGGCTCGAAGGGCATCCTCAGCCAGCGATGTCACGATTGGCAAGCATAAAATCCCGACCGCAATCCCAGCACTCATGCCGTTATACACATTGAATTCCGGATGCAAAAACTTTAACGAGGGTGTAATCACTGTGAGCGCAAAAAAACCGTACACAACGGTTGGAATACCTGCCAAGATCTCAAGCACGGGCTTCAACACGGAACGAATTCTGCTCGGTGCGTATTCACTCATATAAATGGCTGTGATTAGTCCGATGGGCAACGCGATCACCATTGCAATGACGCTGACAAGAATCGTTCCCGAGACCAATGCCCAAATGCCGTAGTGGACTTCGTTGCCCAGAGAAGGGGTCCATTCCGTCGAGGTCAAAAAATCGGTTAGGGATATGCCCGGTTTGGAGAAAAAAACCAGGGTTTCTTTGACCAAAACATAGATAATGGAGCCAGTGATGATCAACGACAGGAAACCACAGCAAGCTAGCAAAAACTTTACCACCCATTCACGAACATACAGTGATTGGAGCGATCGAGGCGTAAAAGCTTTTGCAGGATTGGTCTGATCGGTTGTGATCGTCGCCATAAAACTATCTCGGTTGAGTGAGGTTTTTCTCGATGTAGATTTCAGAAAGCGAACCCATTCGAGAGTTTCCCGCTTCATCGTAAAAATAGGTTCCCTCAACGCGATCGTCGAAGCGTTGGCGTACGGTCTTGTAGAGATCCGTTGTCAATGGAACGCACTTGGCTCTACGGCAAATTTCGTCTGCGTGATCGATGTAGTACTCGACAAATTTGCGAAGCTCGGGTCGCTTCGCCGCTGCCGCGCTTACATAAATAAAGAGTGGCCGACCCAAGGGACTGTAGATCGATCGCTCGATATTCTCAGCCGTCGGCTCGTTCGCTTGCTTGGTCTTTGGATCGATTACCTTGAGAACTTTCAGTTTGTCTTTGTTCTCGAAGTAGTACGAAGCTCCAAAGAAACCAATTGCATATTTCTCGCTTGCGACACCGTTCACTAACGCAAGATCTTGTTCGCTTGGCGTAAGGTCAGATCGAATGTTACCCTCTTTGCCTACGACAACTTCCTTGAAGAAGTCGAACGTTCCCGAATCGGTTCCTGGCATGAAAATTTTGATGGGATGATCAGGGAAGTCAGGATTGAAATCTTTCCATGTTTTGGGAGCTGTATCCGCACTATAAATTGTCTTGAGATTCTCGATGGAGATCTCACTTAAGAAGTTGTTGTCCTTGTGGACGCAGATCGCGAGTCCATCGTAAGCAATTGGAATCTCAAGAAAGCGGATCCCGTTCTTAACGCACTCGGATAGCTCGTTTTGCTTAATGGGACGAGAAGCATCGGCGATATCGATGTTACCTTTGACGAACTCGCTAAAGCCGCCCCCTGTTCCTTTCACGCCTACGGTCACATCGACGTTTGGAAATTTTTCATGAAACGCCGAGCCAGCGGCCTCGCTGATTGGATAGACAGTGCTGGAGCCATCGATCCTCACGGTTCCTTGAAGCGACTTGTTGACTTGGTCCACTTTACTATTAGCCGATGAAGGCGAGGTGCCTTTACTGGCGACGGAATCAACAACCTTGGCAGCATCGCAGCCAAAACACAAACCGCAGGCAACTAAGAAAACGAATCCACGCAACATGTTGTTTCTTTTCATTCGAATCAGAGATCGTTAATAGAAGCTTTCATTGGGACCAACATGATAAACC
>JAYVBW010000095.1:0-5676 GCA_043750255.1 Pirellula sp. | reverse complement strand
GTCGTCGCCGCCATGTTTCACTTGGTAACACATGCATTTTTCAAAGCACTGCTTTTCCTGTCGGCGGGCAATGTGATGCATGCGATGGGAGATGTGATCGACATGCGTCGATTCGGCGGACTCCGCAAAGTCCTGCCAAAGACAAATATTTTGTTCTTGATTGGTGCTGCAGCCTTGGCCGGTTTGCCACCGTTAGCGGGCTTCTTTAGTAAGGACGGCATTTTGGCGGTCTTAGCTCAGGCAAGTAAAGATGGGGAGTATGGAACTCAGTTTACCATTTTGCTATTCCTTGGATTTGCTACCGCGCTCATGACCGCCGTGTATACGTCTCGAGCCTATTTCAGCACATTTTTGGGTGCAGAAAAACTGCCCGAGGAAGCAGGACATCATGCGCATGAAGCTACCAATGCGATGCTTGCTCCCATGGTCGTCCTGGCCATTGGAGCAATCTTGGCCGGGCTTCTACTCGGACCGACGCACGGGATCGCAAACTACTTGCAACAGACCCAAGAACTCAGAGGACACGCTGAGCACCAAGAAGAACGATGGGTGATGGCTGCGTCGGGAATGCTGGCAGTGGTTGGTATCGTATTTGGCTATGCACTTTCAAAAGTCGGACCGAGCACAGCGACGACGGGGCCGATGGTCGCCTTTGCTGACTTTGGCCGCAATCGGTTGTATATCGACTGGCTTTATAGTGTTGCGATCGTCGCTCCGTTGGAATGGTTTGCGAAGATGTTAGGTTGGTTCGATGAACACATCGATTCGATAGCAATGCAAATTGCGTCGCTTCCGAGACTATTTGGTTTGATTGGACAACGCTTTCAAAACGGCCGTGTACCTGGTTACACCTACATGACCGCGTTTGGAATTGCTGCCCTCGCTGTTTGGATCGCTACTCGATAATTTCCCGAGACTCATGACGTTTATCATCCCACTCTTAATCCTCATGCCCCTCGTTGTCGGGCTCGGGATCTTTCTTGCCGGAAACAAAGGCAATGCGCTCGTCAACACGGCCTTAGGGGCAGCCGCTTTGGTTTTCGCGTTGAGCCTTTTATTGGTAGGACAGGTGTACACGTCGAGCGCTGCTCAAGATCTAGCCAACAGCTCGACTATTGTGCCACGCTTGGCTTATTCTCCCGATTGGCTACAAATCCATTTGCCAATCTCTGTTGGCGGCCATCCTGTTCACTGGCAATTGCAATTCGGTGCCGATGGGATTGGCGCATTGCTTGTGTTGCTCACGGGAATTGTTGGTCTGGTCACCATGATCCTTGCAACATTTCAGATCAAGGAACGATTGCACCAATACCTTGCATTGATGCTTATTACTCAGTCGATGTTAATGGGCGTTTTTTTGTCCATGGATTTGCTTTCATTCTACTTGTTTTTTGAAGCGGTTTTGTTGCCATTGGTTTTGCTCATCAATGGATGGGGGGACCGATCGGAGTCGCTCAACGCATCTCGCAAGTTTCTCTTGTTTACCTTGGTCGGGAGCGTGCCGATGGTGTTGGGTCTGATTGGACTCGCATTAAACTCTGCCACACCGGATCGGGCTTCGACGGTTTCACTGCAAGCACTATCGGCAATTGCACGAGAAACTCAGCTTGCTGCAGTCGGTTCGACCGTAAACGAATCCGTCAATGCAGTGGATGCTCTTGCGGCGAAAGAGCAATGGATCGTTTGGCTATTGTTGTTAGGTTTCGGGATCAAGTTGGCGATTTTGCCTTTGCACACTTGGTTGCCAACAACGTACGCGGTTGCTCATCCGAATACGACAGCACTCATAGCATCCGTCGTTGCCAAACTCGGCGTCTTCGGCATCATTCGAATTGTGATCCCATTAACTCCCTTAGCACTGTCGACATACGCACAAATGCTGTTCGGTGGCCTTGGTGCATTGGCAATTGTTTATGGAGCGCTCGTTGCGTTGTCTCAAACGGACTTGAGGCGGGTGCTGGCGTACAGCTCGCTCAGCCACGTTGGATTCATTACGCTTGGGCTGATGTCGATGAACACCGAAGGATTGACGGGCGCAGCCCTTCAGATGTTCAATCACGGCATCATCACTTGTGGAATGTTCCTGATGCTCGCAATGCTTGAACAGCGACGAGGCAGAATCTCTCTAGCCGAACCAGATCGCGGGTTGGCTGCCGTTTACCCGCGACTCGGGGTGATGATGGTGTTCTTTACATTGGCTGGTGCAGGGTTACCTGGACTAAACGGATTTGTTGGCGAGTTGCTTTCCATGTCAGGTATGATTCGAGTCTCTGGTCTGTTTACCGTAGTTGCCTCTCTTGGGACTGTTTTGGGAGCATGGTACGGATTGCGTATCGTTCAGCGACTCCTATTTGGCAGCGACGGCCATTTTGGAAGCAAAGCGACTGTTCGATTAACGAGCGACATTGGAACTAAAGAATTTTCACCGCTGGTAGCGATGGCTGCAGTATGTCTGTTTATTGGAGTTCGACCCCAAGACACCATTAGACTGTTCGAGAAGGACATAGCGCGCATCGCCATCATTTCGGAGCCCAGCGCAAAAGCAATTCATCCTGAAATCGATCAGATGGTAGCACAAGTTAAACCTTAGTCATTCATTATCGCAAACGACCCTTCAAGAGTTTGAAATTACTGTGGACACACTCGAAACTTTAAAAGCCTCGCTCATTCTAATGGCACCAGCGATCACATTGATCCTCGGTGGCTCCATCGTGATGGCAGCGTCGTTGGTTCTGAAGTCGGGAACTGCACATGCTGTCCATGGTCAACGTGCAGGAATCGCCGTCGTTTCACTAGCGATCCTCGCGCTGGCTGCGATTTTAGGGATGATGCGGAGTGTTCCAGCCGATTTAGGTCAAGGCTTGTTCCGGTTCGACGGAACCGCTTTAGCAGCCGAAAGACTTGCACTGTTTGGCGGTCTTATACTTATTTTGATGTCATGGTCTACTGCACCGAAAGCAAACCTGGGCGAGTATTATGGTTGTTTGATCATTATCATCGGAGCGATCCCTGTTGTGGGTGCTTCGAACGATTTGGTATCACTCTTTCTAGGACTGGAACTGATCAGTATACCAACCTACATTATGCTTGGAATATCCAAAGGGGATATGGCAGGCTCTGAAGCGACGATCAAGTACTTTTTGTTGAGTGCGTTCGCTTCCTGCTTTTTTTTGCTCGGGGTTAGCTACCTGTATGGATTTATTGGTTCGACGAATTTGCAAGTGATACAGAGCGGCTATGCGTCCGGTGGCAGACTCGTTTCGTTTGCGTTGGCATTGGTAATGTGCGGCCTTGCATTTCGAATCACCGCCGTACCATTTCATTTTTACGCACCCGACGTCTTTGAGGGAGCAAGTCTTACTCTTGCCGGTATCATGAGTTATCTGCCTAAAGTGGCAGGCTTTGTCGCTTTAATTCGTGTGCTAGGAACTGGGCTGGGTCCCGAAGCGGTCGCAGTTGTAGTGCCGGTACTTTATGTGTGCGCGGCGTTGTCCATGTTGGTCGGAAACTTCATGGCTTCGGCACAGAGCAGTCTCCGACGTTTGTTGGCTTATTCGAGTGTCGCTCACACGGGTTATTTGCTGCTGGCTTTGACGGCACTGCTCAGGCAAAACGCGGAGCCGAACGTATTGTTCTCTTACCTTGCGGCGTATGCAGCCATGACACTGGGATTTTTCGCGTGTTTGGGTGAGATTGAGGCGGCTGGAGGCAAGACGCAACTGGTTGGCGATCTGTCTGGAATGTTTTATCGCCGGCCTGCGGCATCTATAGGGTTGACGGTATGTTTGATCAGCTTGATTGGTTTACCGATGACCGCAGGGTTCTGGGCCAAGTTTCTGGTGTTCATGGGAACAGTTGCGGCCGGGACAAAGGATCCGTGGTCGATAGCCATGGCGGTGTTGATGGCATTCAATGCGGTCATCGCTGCGGGTTACTATTGGCGAGTGTTGAGCAAACTGTTCGAACGGAGCGACGCATACGTACCGTTGCGAGTGTTTCGCCCGAGTTTGTTTGTGGCTTACACCATCTGCGTTGTACTGACCTTGGTATGGTTCTTTGTTCCAGCCGTGATGTAGGGAGCGTGGCAAGGATGTTATGTCCCTCGCAGAGGTGATGCTAGTTGGCATCAATGAACAGTTTCAGCAAGCACTCGGCAAAGCCTATGTTTCCAAGACACTTTCGGCCGATGCAAAAAAATTCGTTAGAAAGCACGAATGGCCAGGAAACGTGCGAGAACTGCGCAATGTCTTGGTCCAATCCGCAGTAATGTCCATCGACAAGACGATTAGACTGTTGCCTTCTCGATCGACAGTTTTGACTTGCGTTGAGTCAACTCCTCGCACTCGATGAAATTAGGGGTAACGTGGAGAAGCATGGACTACCATCGGGTTGCAGAGATCATGTGCTGCGTGAAGCCGCTTGAAGGTTCGGTTATTCGCTACCACACATCGGTTGAAGTCACATTCGACTGCTCGAATTGTAAACGTACTCACCGAACAATCCGATTTGACAACCTGGACACGACCGGAATTTGCACGCCTGCTCAAAAGTGCGATGGAAGAAATGCCCCTTTTACGTGCGCATATGGGAGACCCCACGTAACAAATGTTGGACCGAAGCCCGCGACGGTCCGTTTCGAAATAATGGACCAACTTTTTGGGGCTCGTTCAACGTGGACTTTACATCCAACAAATGAACAAATCTGATTTTGCAAAGCTATGCGAGCGGGTCCAACGATCACATGACGCAATTTATGACAAGGCAAGTTCAGGTTTCGTTCAGTCCCAAAAACATCGGGACGGTTCATCAACGCAAATTGAAATTGTCGGAATCAAGGCCCCAGAACGACTTGAAGACGAGTTGCTTAATCTTTTCATCTGGCTTTGGAGCATGAAGGATTACTTGAAAACTCTGTGTGAAAATCGTGGAATCGCAGGAAGCCGTATCGAGCAGATCGTAAATGTCGAACGACCTCTTTCGATTGCTGCTGACATTGCCAATCGAGCCAAACATGGTGTGCTCAGGGAAAGCAGAAGTGGTGATTTTGCAAAACTTCAAAACGTAATGATTTCGATACCGCAATCATCGTTGGCTAGTATTTCCTTCCATAAACCTGCTGTCAGAATAACTGTCGACACTCCTGAAGATGCTGAATTGTGGGCAGAAATCGGATTCGAATCGGGATTGACGCCTGTTGACGCATTCCAAACCGCAACGCAAGCTTTTACTGCTTGGCAAGTTCATGCCTTTCCCTCGCGGATGTTTGACAAAGAGATTGCAACCAAACCTTCAACTCAACTCTCCAATAATTGCAATGCGCATATCCAGCTTAGTTCCACTTCCTGGACCCTAATGGAATTCGCCAGGTTGGAGCAATGCAATGCGGACGTAGGCGCTGGCTGCTTGCACGGCGACTGCGACATCAGATAAACTGAAGTACGGTAGCGGGAACTGGACCACTGTGGACAATAGATTTGACCAATACGGGATAACTCCCCAAACTTCACTGATAACAACCCCAAACCGGGAACCAGGATAAATACAAAGTCGTAGAGCTATGTAATGAACTACGTTGCAGCCTCAAAATCCGAGACAAAGCGATTTACTGTTGGTTTTCTGCTCACTGTGACACTATTTGTCGCCGTCGTATTCGGTGGCTGGCAATCCTTTGGAGCT
>JAYVBW010000094.1:0-4774 GCA_043750255.1 Pirellula sp. | reverse complement strand
AGTTGGTTCACTCAGTTTGCCACCGTTGGTATTCAGTTGGCAATGATAAATTCCGCGACTTAAGGCGCTTTTCGCCGTACCGAGCCAAACATTGATGGTCTGTGCCTCGGTCGCCTTGGGAAACGCGGTCATAATATGCACCATCATAAGAATACAAATCAATCTCACAGCTTGAAATAATCTCATTTTTCAATTCTATCTTTCAAAAGTAGCGGGTAGCGAACTCATCGGACAATGCGTTCCACTGGGTTATTCTACCACAACCAGCTCAGCATCCAATCGAATCGCGAGAAGCTGCATTAGGCTACGACTGCTTGCGTGGATCACTTCTATCGTGGAAGATTTGCGAGGTACATTTATTGACTGCTTGAAGGAGAGTGGCGAATGCCTGAACTCAGCCCCGGAATGCGTTTTCGTGCACAGTTGCACGTCGAGAAACCGCTGCAAATCGTTGGTGCAATCAATGCGATATGCGCCATGCAAGCGGCTCGGGCAGGATTTAGAGCACTTTACCTTTCAGGTGCCGGGGTCGCGAACGCGTCGCATGGATTGCCCGATCTTGGAATCACTTCAGTGAATGATGTCGTTGACGAGGCCGCTCGAATTACTGCCGCTTGTTCGCTTCCGTTGCTGGTTGATATCGATACAGGCTGGGGAACCGATTTAACCATCCAGCGAGCGATTCGCGAGCTCGAACGCGTTGGAGTTGCGGCTGTCCATATAGAAGATCAAGTTGCAGCGAAACGATGTGGCCATCGTCCGGGAAAAGAACTGGTTAACACTGAAGAAATGCAATCCCGCGTCCGAGCCGCGAGGGCCAGCCGGAATAATCCCGACTTCATCATCATGGCACGCACCGATGCGGTCAGTGTAGAAGGAGTCGATGCTGCGATTCAGCGAGCCAAGGCTTATGTGGCGGCAGGTGCGGATATGATTTTTGCAGAGGCCGTTGAAACACTGAATGACTTCCGTCGTTTCTCCGACGAGGTAAAAGTTCCTATCCTTGCTAACTTGACGGAATTCGGACGGACTCCGGCCTTTACCTTAGACCAGCTTCATGAAGTCGGCGTGCAAATGGCACTCTATCCATTAACAGCATTTCGAGCCATGAACTTTGCCGCCCGATCGGCGTATGAAACGATCCGAAAGAACGGTTCACAGCAATCCATTCTCAATACTCTTCAAACTCGCGATGAACTCTACGAAATTTTGAACTACGTGGCAGCCGAAAAGCGTATCGATCAACAAAGGACAAATCCATGAACAAAGTAAACCGAGGCGGACTCGAGGGAATCGTTGCCGGCCAAACACATCTAAGCACCGTTGGAATCGATGGCATTGGACTAACCTACCTTGGATACTCGATCGAAGACCTAGCTGCACACGCTGGATTCGAAGAGGTTGCTTATTTACTACTGTACGGGGAACTGCCAAAGGCGAATGAACTTGCCAGCTTTATCAATAGATTGAAGAAGAATCGTGGTATCCCGTCGCCTCTCAAGACCGTCCTAGAGCAATTGCCAGCATCCTCGCATCCAATGGATGTCCTTCGAACTGCCTGTTCGGCACTAGGAGCAATGGAACCCGAAGTTCAGTTCGCAGATCAATATCGAGCTGCCGAACGACTCTTGTCCTGCATGCCGTCAATCTTGGTCTACTGGTATCAATTTCAGAACTCGGGGCGTCGCATTGATGTCGAGCTAGACTCAGATTCTATCGCCGATCATTTTCTCCGAATGTTGCATGGACACCCAGCATCCGAACTCCATCGTCGAGCCCTTGATGTCGGTTTGATTTTGTATGCAGAACATGAGTTCAATGCCTCGACCTTTACAGCTCGAATAGTCGCCTCGACTCTATCTGATTTTCATTCCGCAATAACTGCTGGGATTGGCGCTTTGCGAGGCCCGCTCCACGGGGGTGCGAATGAAGCGGCTATGGAGTTGATCGAACGATTTCAAGATCCCGAGACTGCTGAGGCGAGCCTGCTCGAAATGCTCGCGAGGAAGGAAAAAATAATGGGATTCGGGCATCGTGTGTATAAGAAATGCGATCCCCGTTCGGATATCATTCAAGAATGGTCGAAACGACTTTGCCAAACGGACGGAGAGCAACATCTGTACGACGTTTCTGAACGGATAGAAAAAGTCATGAGACGGGAGAAAAAGATGTTTCCGAACCTGGACTTTTATAGTGCAACGGTCTTTCGGTGCCTCGGAATACCTACCCCCATGTTCACGCCCTTGTTCGTCCTGTCTCGCATTACAGGCTGGGCAGCTCACATCTTTGAACAACGGGCCGACAACCGCCTAATACGGCCAGCGGCCGACTATGTTGGGCCAGCTCCACGGGATTGGATACCAATAGATCAGCGTTGCAATTGAGAACTACTTCCTACCCCGAAAATTGCTTAGTCGTTGCTTGCGCAACGAAATCCATGCCGACATGTTCCTTCCAGAGTTCGGTGAGCATTCGCAATTTGGGTCGACAACTTTCCGATCCGATACGAGTGCCATCAATTGATCTGGCAAACCAGATGCCGCCAGTCGAACCCGTGAGGATAATTTCACTCGCTTGCGAAAGCTCCTGGGTTGCAATGTCACGAAAATGAATTCGTACGTTGTTGGTATTGAGGAGTCTTTCGATACTTTGAAGCGTGCATCCAACTAAAATGTCCTCTTTTGGCGGAGACACAAGTTCACTCTTGCCATCGACAAGTAATAGATTGGCTACCGACGTATCCGAAATCGACCCCCGAGTGGTTGTGAGGAGGGCAAGCGAATCGGATTGCGCCGCTGTTGCTCTTGCGTCGGAAAGAAAATAGGGAATTCGACTGCGACTCTTGATTTGATTGGGCCAGCAACTGTCGGGTACAGCTTGGTAAGAACCGATCGACAAATCGGTTCCTTGAGTGTACCACCGAGCTAGTTTTGCAAATGGCAATGGGCTCAAGTGCATCATGCAACTAGGACGACTGCCTAAGATATTGTTTTGAAGCGGTACACCAGGAGAAAGCAACACTACGACACTGACATCGCCGCAACGCTGCACCAGTTCTCGGTTCGATTCGAGCAATCGATTGAAGTTTTCCTCTAGGTCGCATGCTATGGCAGAAGCGTCGATCGCGAATTGGCTAGCTCCGTGGAGCAAACGCGCTTTGTGATCATCAATATCTAATAGTTTGCAACTATAAGTGCGAATTCGTTCGACGAGAATCGCACCGTATAGCGTTCCAGCATCCGCAATAGACCACGACAGGTCTTGTAACCTAACCGTTTCAAACTGGCGCGCCGAGTGATCCCATCGGAAGGCAATGCTGTTATGGAACGACGTATGCATTACAAGTGGATTCCCATGGATCCTTCCAAAGCACGTGCTGTATGATGGTTTGAAAATAGGGGCATTCACCGTAATAGCTCTTTTCAGCATGGGTTGTGCCGATAACCGAACCACAATCGTATTGTCGAATCCGAGGTTGTCCAGTCAGCGGCATCGTGGCCCGTGGATCTGTTAGCCCAGCAAAACCGGCAAAGCCAGCAAATCCAGCTGCGATGGGGCGCGATGATCGATCCATAAAACGAAATCGTCTCAAGATAGGATCCTTCGAATTATATAAATTTACCATCGATTCGACGTGCGTCAGAGCAAGTTGATGCCGACCGTTCCTCTCGATCCAATTTCGATCAATAGCTGGTGCCACCAACCCGATTCGGTAGTTTAGCGAAGGACCAATGTTCGGCTTAGGTGAACAAGCGTACCCTGGAATGGCTCCTCCAGCATCGAGATGGAGTCCGCCGGTCACGGCTCGTGCACCAAAAGAGAACCCGAGTAAGCTAACTTGCGGTTCGTCTCGAAGTCGTTGTAACATCCAAGCAACATAGAGGGATTGGCATTCTGCTGATTCGGCATTCATAAGAACATCGCGGAGTGGCTTTACTTCCCGCTGACTCGGCCACGAAAGCATCAGTATACGATACGGGCGATCTGTTTGTGCCTGAAGATATCTGTCAACGATTCGAACACGCTCCAATGCGTTGTTCCGTTCCATAAAGTTCCCATGAACATAAATGATCGTTAGCAGCCCCGTGCCGCCGCTCGGCATTGCTTCCTCCACGTCGCTTCGCAACCAGCAGTTCCCCGACCATTTGTTCACTTCAACGTTTGGCTGATCGAAATTGATTGAGCGGAATCGATCGCACAGGTGCCGAGTTGAAATCTCGTAAATCTGAGAAAGCTCTGATTGACCGCTTATGCACACCGGGAGAGGTAGGTTGATCTCGGGACATTGCTTGCTTATTTCAATTTCAACTGGAAACACAGTCGAATTGAAACCAAGAGTTTCGTTGGAAGCTACGTCATCACCTAGAACGATTCGCGATGAAAATAGAATTGCCAAAACCGAGGCGAAGTAAATCGCGAGTGAGAGAAACTGATCTTGACCATTAGATTTTTTGATTAGTCCGTAACGACAGTCGGACTGATTACGCTTTGCGAAACCAACCTTGGTTGTGAATCTATTTGTTGTGAATCTTTTAGAGAGCAGCATTTGCTACCATCTTTCGAAGTGGAGCCGATGAACAAGATACAAGTAGCTAATTTTTATGCCACTTGAGTAAATCCGTTGTCGAACAACTGTAACACCTAAATAGGATACAGAGCGTGAGGAAAAGTTTTTCGATCACGAAAAGTTTTCCATCTTTGCTTGCACAACCGGAATCGCGTCGTAGAGTTGTTCGGGGAAAAGTGCACCGTTCCAGGTGTTCACAACAGAGTT
>JAYVBW010000093.1:0-10969 GCA_043750255.1 Pirellula sp. | reverse complement strand
AAATATTGAACTTCCCAGGTTTCGCGAGGCATTTCTTCAGCGGCAATCCATTTTAGACTCGGGTCATCGACTGTAATCGTCGGCTTGGGAGTCGGTTTAGGGGACGGAGCTGGTTCATTTGCCGCATGCGAATCAGAGGCGTTGACGTTGGCAACCGATTCGTCGCCTGACGCTCCAGGCAGGTTTCCCGTTGCTTGTTTGACGATGGACGGTGTCAACGGCTTTTGAACGTCGGGAGCGACCTGAGTTTCGACCGGTTTCGTAGGATTAGGTACGACTCCTATTTCCTGAAGCACTTTTTCCGTCGCCTTGGCTTGCTCAGTTGGCGTTCGCTGGTTGCAGCCGACTAGACACGCGACGATGGAGACCAGGAGTGCAATAGTTGGGCCGACGGATCGAATATTCATAAGTTGCTTTGATTGAGAAGTTGCCAGTCACTTTTCTTCATAGTAATCCATTTTACGAAATCCTCGAACCGTGCAACCGAGACTATTCAGGTTGTATCGATTGTATTGGCAAGAAAACGGGGAGAAATAATTCGAAATTGGGAAGCTCGATGTTGAGGTGACCTAATCTTGCTTGTTCCTCAATGGACTTTGGGGAACGCATCCTTTTCGTTTTGAGTCAGCCAATCCCTTTTACCCTAGAAAAGCAACAGCTATTCTTATGGGCAATGCTCCCAAATTTCAATCCAGCAAACCAGCTAGTACGCCCGAGTCTACTCAACGCTCTAGCCCGACGTCAAGCTTTCGTTCGCTAGACGGAGATGACCTGGAAGCGCATATGGGCGTATTCCGATACGGTGCATTCGATCTGACGGATGCGATTCGCCCATCCTATGACTTGCAAGTTGTACCGCGGCAAGGTTTCCGCCACGATTCTTACACGGATCCAAAAACAAATATTCAAGTGCCGGTCATTATGGCCTCGGCCTCTCGTGAACGACTTTTCGAGCTATTCATGGATTTGATCGACTGCCTTGGCAGCGAGGTCGACTTGGTCTTGGAAACGAGCCACAGCGGTGCTTCGGATGAGCACGAAGACCTGTACCGGGAACACATAGACATTCCAGTGCTCAAGAGTGTCCTTTACGATTTCGAAGAAATGCTCCTAAACGACGGCTGCACTGGTGTTGCAGTTCTCAATCCTCGGAAACAACAGGAAGTTCAATTCGACGAACACAAGATGTTGATTTGTTACGGATCGCCGCTCGAGTCGTTTGAACGAGTGCTAATCAAACACGACGTTTACCCGGATGAACAGATTCGATTCATTACCGAAGCAGAACACGTTCACAGCAGTACTGACGTCCTAGCAAGAGAATTTTCCAAGATGCAGTCGCGTCTCGGTATCGATTTCGAATATGTGAACGACGACGGCATGTCATTCGAGTGCTAAAGCGATCAGGAGACTGAAATCTACCGTGGGCAAGAACGCCTACACGTTGAAGCCTAATGTGCTACAGGCTCGCACGTCATGCAATGCCCCTTGACTAAGATCTCGCTGATGCGGGAGATATTGAGCGACTTTTTCATTTTTTCATCCGGCAGTCCAATTCCATTCATACACGCAACCGTTCCGCATTCCACGCAGACGAAGTGCGGATGGCTGCTACGGTCGTGCGATGGATCGCGTATCTCGAATCGCCATACGTGGTCACCCAACTCGGTTCGGCTAACCAATTCTGCGTCCGTCAAATCACTAAGATTTCTGAAAACGGTTGCCTTGTCAAATCCGATAGGTACGAGTTTGTCGGACAACTCGGCGTGCGTTTGGGGCTTGCTGCCTTTCCGAAGCGTTATAAGTACGGAGATGCGAGCGGGCGTGCTTCTTAACCCAGCCGCTCGTAAAATTTCACGCACTTTTTCTATCTCATCTGTGTCTTTCTTCTTGCTCATGATGTTACCTTTTCCGCGATTGTGGCTCGCTAAGCAGTCTTTTTATCGAGGAAACGCGATAAGCGATCTCGGGTTGCAGGTTCGGAGTATTGTAACTTTCCAAAACCATACTCGGCACCCTCTGCCACTGCAGCAAGCTGTTGCTCAGCGTAATTCGTGATAATCATAGTTGGAATTCCTTTGTACGCAGCGTCTTGTTTCAGATGCCGAAGTATTTCGATCCCGTCACTATAGTCGATATCCAGTTTTCGGTTGATAACGATGAGGTCCACTTTTTTTTGGCTTAGTAGTTGCAATGCGTCGCAAAGTTCATGTGCTCTCAATACCACGACGTCAAAATTGCTTGTCAGCATTTTCGCTATCGTATCGTGATCTGGATTGCAATTGCCGATGTCCAAAACAGTATTTGTCATTTTGCGTCAAGGATCGCGTTTTCTAGAGTTCTCACGAGAGTATCCTGCAGGTATTTTTGCATCAATTGGCGCGTTGTATCGAGCATCGTTTCAATCCTCTTCGTCACGCCAGAAAGAATTGGGCCACGATCGATCGAAAGAGCTCGTCGTTGAATGCCCTCGATTTGCTCTGACATAGTTTCGAATGATTTGACCCGTTTGAGCTCTTCGAGAAATTTCTCGGCCTTAACCAAGTCTTTTTTGCGGATCTCTTGCCGGATTCTGGACTCCAAAATCTTCCGACGGATCACCAAATCAAGAACTTCGCCTTGCAAACCTTTCAGAAACGCTTCCGTTTCTAAACGGCGACGGTCGTCTGGCAAGTCCGCTTGTTCGATCGCTTTCATACCGTTTACGATCGGTAACCTAGCCAACAATGTATCGCCGTTCTTAACATAGTAAAGGTATAATGGCAGATTGATTTTGATGAAGCCCTTTGGCTTCTTGGGAGGCGCGGACGGTTCGGTGTTTTCCCCGGATGCAGCTTCTTTTACAGTCTCTGCGACGCGATTGTCGCTCAACGGCTTGTTCGATTCTTTTACTTTGGCAAGCGATTCGGCATTAGGCGAATTATTGGACAAAATGGGAACAGTCGTATCAATGACTTTATATTCCGGGGGCGAGACCGGTTCAGTAGCTAATTTTCGTGCGTTGGCAATACCTGCAGTTTTGCTTTCACTAGGCGGATCGTACTGTATCGTAGGTAAATCCTGAATACCAATGGGCAGGATCCCGCGCCAGTCGGTTCTGCCGACCATTTGCAAATCTTCACCGCCTGGCGTCCGTCTATATACTTCTGCGCCAACAACAGAATTGCCAGGCGAGTGTTGGACCGCCAGCTTGAGGCTTGAGTCAGGATATCGGGGGTTTACCCGGAGGCCAACCCGCTGCGTTCGTCGGTTCTTTGCTGAAGAGAGCGAACCGCGACTTGCTGTAAAGATCGCGCCATAAAGTCTCGATACGCTGTCGATCTTCTCAGTAACCACCACGAAGGTAAACGGGATTGCTTGCAATGCGGTGGGATTACCATTGGAATCGTCCCTTCGAACAATCGGCAAAATTACATCACCCGGAAAGACACGAATCGGGTGGCTTTCTTTTGTCAGAAGCCCAGCAGCTTTAACTCGCAAAACAGCGGTCTTGAGATCCGACTCTTCTATACGCACAATAGGCGAGAATGCCTCTTTAGCGAGGTCAGCAATGGCGCGTGGAATTTCCTGCTTGGTGAGTACTTCGGTCGACGCAATCTCGCCCATTCTTCGTACAAATGCGTCCAGTTCCTTCACCTGGATCCTAATCGATTCTCCCATTTTATCGACCGATGCAAGGAATACTTTATCGTTCTCTCTCAACAAAGCTTCAGGTTGCCAAGGCAATCTTGACGGGACGTGTCTTGCGACTTTCGTGAATTTTTCCAGATCCATTTTCTGAATCAGGGCGGCGATGACTTCACCCGAGGCTAGCTGTTTACGCAATTCTTCACTGCTACCGTCAAATGGTTTGACGATCCCATTAAAATCAGACCATTGCTTTTTGTCTAGGAACGGTGCTATATCTCTTTGCAATGCTGAAAACTGGAGGGGTTGGATAACAATCTTCTTCATTCTTTCAATTGCAGCTTCCAGGGTGCGAATACTTTGCAAACTGGCTGCTCTAGCCTCCAGGTCCGCCAAGATCTCCTTGTCTTCTTTACTCAGTTTTTTGGGTGGCTTTTTAGGATCCTCTGGCGGTTTAGGCGGAGGTGGGTTTAGTTCTAAAAACGCCTTTTTGGCCTCGTCCGATTTCCCAACCACCAAAAGCAACTCGCGTGAAAGCAATTGTTCGACAGTCAACTCGTCTAATCGATAGAGTACTGACCCGAACAAGGCGTCGGGTGTTGACTCGACTTGGATGGACCATGTCGCGCCAAAATTGATTTCAGCGAATTCAGCTATCTGGCGATGGATTTCTCGCTCAGAGTCCTCGCTCAGAGACAACGACGGAGCGATGCTCAGCCAGACTTTGACACGGTATGGCGAATACTCCCAAATTTCCTGAGCCAAGACAATTCGATCTGCGGCGCATGTCAATGCGACGATCGACAGGACTAACACAAAAGTAAATTGTATAGCGGACGTTAAAACTCGATGGTGTGGATTCATCGTGCCTGAAGCCTCCACTTTTGGACGTCTTGATACAAACCCGTTGGCTTCTTTGCAATCCCCAACACTTCTCGTCGGTAAGCGAATGTATCTCCAACTTGCCACAAAGGAAGGATGGGCAAGTGTGCGGCAACTAGGGCATGCAGATCTTGGCAGCGTTGCCGAACCTCGCGCCAATTTCGGGCGATGCTCAACTCGCCCAATGCATGAACGATAAATTGGTTGTTGGATTGAGCAGGGCCACCGATACCAAGTAGTCGTTCTGCGTCGGTCGCCGGTTCCCAAACTGCTGCCGATACATAAATAAAATCCGCTTCCGATTCTTCGTTCGGCCCAGGCATGTTCTTGAGCACCACGAGCTCAGCCGGGACTTCGATCAGCTTCCAAGCTTGAACGATGGCTTCGCCTGCAACCTTTGCCGACTCATAATCGGGTACACCTAATTTGATGGTCGGAATAGGCGTGAAAATTTCTTGTCTCTTTTCAGCCAAATTCTTTAGTTTTGCTTTGGTCAGCATCAGCAAAACCTTGGCAAGGCGAGGATCGTAGGCAACGTTGTCTACGCTCTTGTTGTATGCGTAAGCGATGGGATCCGCATCGGTTGCACCAAATGGAAAAGGACCGCTAATAACTCGGCTAACGTTGGAACTACTGTTGCCTAAAATCTCGCCATTCAAGATGCCCTCGCGATTGATCGCATAGAGTAGTGCTCGCCGAAATTCCCGATCATCCATGTAGAGATTCTTGGTTTTGGGGATCAGCATATGCACCATCGGCAACGCATACTGATCCATACCGACGCTGGTAACGGTTCGAAGTCGGTTTGCATCGGCTGGAAAAAGCCGATCAATTATTTCGATATCACCCCGCATCAAATCAACCACCGCTTTTTGTGGATCCGAATACAGAATTTCTTGAATTTCTCTTGGCTGGTAATCTGCGGGGGGATTCGTTTCGGCCCATTCAAATCGCTTCAGTCCTGGCTCGCTACTCTTGAGTCGGTAGAGTGAATTTGAGACCTGCTTGCTATTCTTGATGTTCATTTGCCACTGCAGGAACGCCTGCGGCAATACGTGCGGTCGCCTCAGTTTCAGTTTCACTTTCTCTGTCCCAAAGACAGATACAGAGTCTACGATCGATGCCCAGCCTGGAACATAAGTAGCATTCCCAACGGTGGCTCGATCGAGAAACGCTTGAGACATTTCTAAACTGTCAGGCACACTATCTTTTCCTGGATTTTGGATCATCAGATCCAGTTCAGTTCGATCATCGTTATGTAGGAAGGAGCCATATCGAAAACGGTATTGCCCCCCCTCCGGACCTGTGCTTCGAAATTCAAACAGCGGAGTAGATATCAATTGGCCCATTCGAAACGACGGCCAGTCTGCTAACGACGACGTGTTCGGTCTGTCCGAAGTCTGGAATACACCCACGCGAATCATCGGATATTCCAAGATCAGTTCGTTTAGGAACTGCTTCCCGCCTTCGATGTCCGGCTCAATTGCGAGCATCCTCAATGCAGCTTGCCGCGCTTTGGAGTAGTCACCCGCATCACGCTCTCGTATTGCGATGTCGCGAAATCCAGTTGCCAATTCGAGGAACTTTCCTCGCCACTTTACAACGACGGGAAGCGGCTCTTTCTCTTTGCTGTAGTCTCTCTCTAGGCGGATAATCATAGCTCTCGCGGTTGCGAGATCATTGGCAATGAAATACGACTCAACCAATTGACTGGAAACGTTGGATATTGCGTTCCGTATTTTATCCTTGTCTTTATCGTCAGGGAACGCTCGTTGAAATTCTTCGAGGACCCCGAGCGCATGAGGCAGACGGCGCTGCCCCGCCATCTCTGTTGCACTACGGAACAGAAAGTCCCGCCGAAGCTTCAGAAGCCCTTGCGTCTGAGGATAATTCTTCATCAAGAAATCAAGGTGTTCGAACGCTTCGCTAAACCTTTTTTGCTCCAGAAGAACATTCGCCCGTTGCAAAACCAACTCTTCAAAAAGAATCACTTTTTCAATGTCTTTCCAAAGGATCTCGTAGATGCGATCTGGAAACAGAGTAAAAGTGACGCGGAATCTATCGGTATCCTTCGCCGACTGAGGGACTTTGCGGCCAGGGAAATCGATGGGACTTACTTTGACACTTCGATTTCCAGCGTCCTTTTTTAAGGTGATGACGTCAAACGGTGCTTCATCGAGTACGGAACCAGTCACGCCAATCTCATCTAAAAGTTTGTCCTGCTGGGCGTCCGCACTAGATCCAAACGTTGTGAGCGAGATCAGGCAAATGCAAATCCAATTCAAGGTGCGATTGCATTGTCTCCTCATCGACTTTCACCTGCATTTTCGGTTGAAGCCGTTGGAATTGGTACGGTCAAGACAATTCCTTCATCGCAGGGAACGAGCATTACCTTGGGCAAAATGAGCGGAGGACCGCTGATAGGCTCGCCTACCTGAACCCTCGCGACAACACTGCCATCGGCCAGAGAAATACGGATTAGATCGCCGCTCGTCGAAGTGAGAATGCAATCCGATTCCAGGACGCTTGGAGGCCCTACCATCACTAATTTCTCAAAGGACTTTGTCCAAAGTCGCTTGCCTGTCTCGTCGCATACTACCAGTCCGTCGATATCACTTAATGCCAAAAGATAACTTTTGGAATCGACATCGAGCGCATAAGGTCCCCAAGTAAAACGCCCTTCGACTGGAACAGCGGTAAATCGCTTGAGCTCATTGGATTCGTAGAAATCCAATTGATCACCTGACGCGCCAGCAGATACACCGACGATGACATCTTTGATGACCGACAGCCTGCCTTTGAGCGACTTTTCAAGCGTTTGAGAGGTAATACTTCGCAACTGCTTGCCGGTCGACAATTTGTACATGAAGCGCTGCTGGTCTGCGACGATAGCCGTTTGCTTGTCCGATAGAACAACAGGGTTAAGCCACTTGGGTCGCTCACCTGCCTGCACCGAAGGCTGGAACGGCGAACCAATCATTTTGCCCTTTTCGGGATCAATCATAGCGATTTGGCCATTATCTAGCGGAACCAAAATGCTACCGTTACCGATTGCAATGGGTTCGTTGCTCGGAAAAGAATCTCCTAAATCTAGCGGTAGCATCTTGGTCGGGTTTGTTGTGCGACGCACGGTGTCCACCAACAGTAACTGATTTCCCTGCGCTTGATTTAGGATCGCGATTCGGGAATCTTTCAGCTTGAGAGGCGACACGAACATCATTGCTCGCTGATTTCGACCAAGATTTTCCACCGGAGCAACCGGGAGTTTATTTGAAAAGGAATTACCGTCCAAAGGAAAAGCCGCAGCCTGGGATGTGATGGCCAAAAAGCCTTTTCCGTCCGTCGAAAGAGAAACTACTGGGACACCGATATCCGTCTCCCAAACTATATCCCCTGTAGACAGCGTGATCGCTGTAACACGAACTCCCAGATTGCCTCGCACGACTCGAGAATGAATCACGTACTCATCTGTCTTGATCGGCCTTGAAGTAAATTGGTCGCCCTCGTCCTTCAACCATTGCCGACTTAGTTTTTGCGAACTTTCTTGCACTTGGTAGAGCGCAAGTCGCGTTGATGCGAGCAACAGATCGTTTCCTATCATCAATGGCCAGGTCAACTTGGGAACAACTTCGTTTTCGACTAAGTTCACCTGTTTAAAGACTTTGTCCTTTGAACTGAGTGCATCCACTTCCAATATGGCAACTTCGCCCAGATTGGTCACGACCGCCAATCGTCGACGGTCCACTTGGGGCGCAACTACAACATGGCCTCGGAAACGAATCGGTTTTTGACCAACTTGAATATCTAGTCCCTCGTCGTTGGTTTGGAATACTCGCATCAAGCAGTAGTTCGCCCCCTCATTTTCAAAGAGGATCAATTGGTTTTGGATCCAAACGGGAGGTACCGCGATGGAAGACGGAGCGTGACCTATATATTCTACTTCTTCGCAATTGCCACTTGTCCGTGACATCGCGTAAAGGTTGGAGTGATTTCCTAAGACATATCGCTTTTTCTTGTCCGCAGCGCCCCCAACACCGACGTCGATTGCTTGAGGAATCCGCTTACCCCATCGCGATTGGCCTGTAGCAACATCCAAACAAAATACTTCTCCGGTCGGGGTCGTGACGAATATATCATCGCCGTCAATGGACGGCTCAAAGATTCGGCCAGCGAACGTCACTTCCCAGATTAATGCTCCATCCAGCGCCGCCAGTCTTCGCAGTTTTCCTTGTTCAGGAATCGACACCAAAACGTCACTGTCGGAGGTTGGCATAAAAGGCTTTGGTTGGCCGGACCAATCACTACCGATGTGCTTCCTCCATAGTACTTGGCCTGAAGCTGCATTCAATGCGACAACGGATCCCTTAATCCTGAAAAAAACCGTAGCGCCTTGGACATCACCGGTAGTCGCTTTACGTCCGACAAGCATTGCACTCATCATGACATTCGTCGGCTCCACATCATTGCTGACACTCGGCATTTGCTTTGCAGGGGCGACAAGTTCTTGTTGCTGGCCTGTCGCTTGACTGAGTAACTCGGCAAGTTTAGCATCCGATTCCAGTTGAGGGTATTTCCGAAGCAGCTTCCTCCTTAAGTCGTAGGTTTCGGTGACACTTTTTGCATCGACCGATTTTGTCATTTCAGCAATCGTGGCTGCCAAATCTTCGCCTCGCTGAATATTCATTATCAATCGTTTCTGGCTTTCCTCGATGGTCTTAATTCGCAGTTCGTTTTGAGTTCTTTCTAGTGGACCCACATAACGAGGATCTAGAATCAAATCCATCTGTTGATTCATTTTTTCAATCAATGCTTTGCGATCGGGAATCGACGGCGTGTTCTCCGTTTTCACGACAAATTTTTCGGCGATTCGAAGTAGCGTATCGGTCACGTCGCCTCGGAAATTCCCAAGCGCATTTTCGCCAGCAATGCTTGGCAATTCGTCTTGGCACGTTTTCAAAGCGACGGCCGGGTCCGCTACTTTTTCGGCATCTTGTCTGACTTTGGCAAGTACTGAAAACACACGCGACTGGCTAGCTCGTGCGTCGCTTGCAAAATTCTTTGCGAATTCGGCAAAACTCTTGCTTGCCCGTTCATAGTCTTGAGACTTGTAAGCGTTTTCCGCCCGCCCGAATGCTTCGTCTGCTGACCCCTTCATGAACCAGCCAACCAAGGGAATGAAGATGATGATCAGCAGCAGGACGAGAAATCCATAACCCATAATGCGAAAGGATTCCCACGAGCTTTTCTTCTTGACTTTGGTGTCCAATACAACACGTCTGGGAACATCCTCCAAGTCGATGGCCGTTTTCATTCTCCGGACCGATTTTGAGCCGGTTGCAACAACAACCGCTTCAACCTCGTTTTTAAAGACTTCAACGGACTCTACCGGCTTTTTTGCTTCGACCAGGTCGGTGGGGAGTAGGTCATCTACCGAATCATGATCAGGATCGTTTGCTGGCACTGGTTCAATCGGACGCCCGCCCCGCAGCGCCATCGACGGGTCTGGCCTGGCGCTGCCAAGCGTTTCATTGAGCTCGGTTACCAGCTTCGTTGCTTGGAAACGAGTCAATTGTCCATTTTCAACCAACAGTTTTGCAATCGCTTCTGGAGTGACACGACCTTTGGACTGCTCGACCTGTCGATGGAGCTCTACGATAATCTCTGGGTCGAGAAGACCTCGACTCTCCAACAGGGCTATAAATTGCGATGCTGCCATCGATTAATTAAACTCCTCGACCAGGGTCACTTGGAAACTACTTAAGCCTTTTTCTCGCCCCGCATCTATGATAGCCAAACCTCAACCGTTTGAGGTTCGCCAGTCGGATATTTCCAACCGAATCGAGCCTTATAACCGCCGATTCATCGTTGACGCGATGTGGCTACTAGGTTTTTGATGAAACTGGAAAAGAATAGCGATGAAGCTTCGTTATTCCAGATACGTAGTCCACTGAGCGGCGTTTACGTATTGCTGCATCAGCCCGTCCCCTTTTTCTACTGGACAGGCTCCTGACTCGATGGAAAACCGGATACGTTTGTTGAAAGCTTCTTGTAAGTGCGGGACATCGTATCGGGCAAATGCAACCATATCCTGGATTCGACTGCCTGGAACGATCTTCGAAACATGAAATCTACCGTCTGACTCCATAAAGATCTGCGCTTCGTTTGGTAATCCAAACAAGTTGTGATAGGAACCCATTACTTCCTGGTAGGCTCCGAGCAAAAAAAGACCGATGTAGTAATCTTCGTTTTCTCGCCATTCTGGTAATTCCAGCGTCTCCTTGACGTCCTTCAGATCGACAAATTTGTCGATCTTGCCGTCCGAATCGCACGTCACATCAACCAGCGTGGCAAAATCCACTTTTGCCTCTTGCAAACGATGCAACGGAATGACAGGAAATAACTGGCCGATCGCCCAAGAATCCGGGGCCGACCTAAACAGTGAAAAGTTACACAGATACTT
>JAYVBW010000092.1:0-9094 GCA_043750255.1 Pirellula sp. | reverse complement strand
TTTTTGATGTACTTATAGAGGGTACCTCGTGTTGCTTTGAGTGGTGGTGCTTGCCACTTTGCTCTTCGCGAAGCCAATTCTGATTCGGAAACATCGACGTCTAGTCGGTTGGAGTCCGCATCGAGGGTGACGATGTCATTGTCCACGACCAAAGCCAAAGGGCCGCCTTCTTGTGCCTCGGGCGTCACGTGCCCCACGATAAATCCATGCGAGCCACCGGAGAATCGTCCATCGGTCAAGAGGGCAACGTCCGACCCGAGTCCTGCACCCATAATGGCGGATGTTGGCGTCAGCATTTCAGGCATGCCTGGCCCGCCCTTGGGCCCCTCGTACCGAATAATGATGACGTCTCCTTTTTGAATTTGTCCCTTTTCTAACGCAGCGAGCATAAGTTCTTCACTGTCAAAGCAGCGTGCAGGTCCAGAAAACCGCATGCCTTCTTTACCAGTGATCTTCGCTACCGAACCTTCTGGAGCGAGGTTGCCAAATAGGATCTGAATGTGGCCGGTGGCTTTGATCGGGTTGTTTATTGGATGAATCACAGTCTGGCCGGATTTCAATCCGGGTAGTCCAGCCACGTTTTCGGCCAAGGTTTTACCGGTCACCGTCATGCAGTCGCCGGTCATGAAGCCTTCTGAAAGCAAATACTTCATGACGGCGGGAGTTCCGCCAACCGAATGGAGATCTTCTTGAACGAATTTCCCAGACGGCTTTAGGTCCGCGAGAAACGGAACTCGATCGCTCACTTTTTGGAAGTCGTTCAATTTAAGATCGATTCCGACACTGCGAGCCATCGCGATCAAGTGGAGGACTGCGTTCGTGCTGCCACCCAATGCTACAACGATGACCATGGCATTTTCGAATGCTGCGCGTGTCATGATATCCCGCGGCTTGAGATCGATTTCCATGAGATGCCGAATCGCTTTGGCAGCCCGCTTGCATTCATTGATCTTGGCAGGGTCCACTGCTGGAATCGAGGCAGAATAAGGTAGCGACATGCCTAAGGCTTCGATCGCAGAAGCCATCGTATTGGCAGTATACATTCCTCCGCATGCACCTGCACCAGGACAGGAGTTCCGGACGATGTTAGCCCTGGTTTCCTCGTCGATTTGACCTGATATGTACTGGCCGTAGCATTGAAATGCAGAAACGATATCGAGCGAGTGGCCGTTCCATTTGCCAGCCCGAATCGTTCCGCCGTAGATCATGAGCGAAGGACGGTTCAAACGTCCCATGGCCATCAAACAACCTGGCATGTTCTTGTCGCAACCAGGCAAAGCGATCAGTGCATCGTACCATTGAGCGCCCATGATGGTTTCAATGGAGTCAGCGATGAGATCTCTGGATTGGAGAGAATAAGACATGCCATCTGTCCCCATGCTGATTCCATCACTTACGCCGACGGTATTGAAACGCATACCCACCAAGTTTTCAGCGACGACAGCCTTCTTGACCTCGAGAGCTAGTTCCAGCAGGTGCATGTTACATGTGTTACCTTCGTACCATACGCTGCCAATACCAACTTGCCCTTTGTTCATGTCCTCGGGAGTCATACCCGTGCCATAGAGCATTGCTTGAGAGGCACCTTGGCTTTTCGGTTGCGTAACGCGCGAGGAGAATTTATTAAGTTGGTTCATGAATCAAATTGCGATAGGTTTAGCGTCAGACCCTGTTTGCTGTTTACGTGTCCATCTTTGCCTGCTAGGACGTGGCAGTGGCACGACCACTTCGACATCGAATATCCCGATGCAGTCTATCATGTGATGGCCTGCGGGAACAGTAGACAGGCAATCTTTCACACTGATGGCGACTAGGGTCATATTGAATGACGGTTTGGCCAAGATAGTCGGTCGAAACCAATGGCGAGTTTTGGCCTCTGTTTGAATGCCCAACCATATCCACCTGTTCGTTCAGACTCGTAAGCCACTTCGGTCGCAATAACAAAGCCTAGTTGCTTATTGAATGGTACAGTAATGAATTCACAACCTTCCCAATGGGACTCCGATTGCGCTAGTTCAACTACTTCACGAAGCCATGCCTCGAGATGCACGAACTCCGCGAAAAACGATCGCGCCAAGCAGAGGGCCTCTGTGGACTTAACTTACCCACCCCCGCAACTGGCACCCTAAAAACCGACGGAAATGGCTCCCTTTCCGACGACGGTCACAGCCAATCAAGTGAATCCTGCAAGACACCCCAAACATCACAGTGGATGCAGACAGGATCTTCGTGACAAATGCCCAAACAATCGCGCCCTACTTCTGACATTGAGAACAGCCAGAAGTCATCCCTGGCATAACAAGACCTTGTGAGGGAAAAGCATTTCTCGGCTGGGGAGCAGAAGGCTGAGAACTGCCATAGTAATTTGAGGGGGTAGTCCCGAAATAGCACATTCCTAGCTTATCGCATTTCCATTGCTCGATTCCGCGGAAGACGCGACAACCACAGAAAGACGAGATCACAAAAAGTAAAAAAACAGATCTTGAAATGTGCATCGGAGTACCTTGCTAAAAACGATACAGCCACAATACCGAAATATGGAACAAACTTAAAGAAATGCGAGAGAATGATATCCATTTATTTGATTAAGTATTGAACTTCGCTGGTATCTCCATTTTAATCGTCATTTCGCTTACTCGATGAGTGTCCAACGTCCATAGGATCAGCTAGACTCAATCTGAATTTACGAAACGGAAAATCGCAATGTTTGGAATTGGCACAACGGAACTGCTCATACTACTGATCGTTCTTTCGATTGGAATTATGGTGCTGGCTGCAATACTTGCCATTGTGTATTTTGTTGTTCGAGCTGCAGTTCGTGCTGGTACGCGTGACAAATAAACAAAATCCCGAACTGGCCAATGAACTTTAAACCCTACGAGCAAGTCCGCTTTGAAAACCGCGTGGTCTTCCGCCGGGTCGGCTGAAAGAATACGCTTAAGCAAAATAGGTCGAGCGATAGCGCGCGGCATCGACACTTGCCCAAATGTGCATGATCCAGCCGAGTAGAACAAACCAAAGAATTGTCGCAGTGAAAAAGAATACCGCTGCAGCCATAATACGACCTTGGCATAGTTGCCCCAAGCCTGGATAAATGAAGCTAGCGATCGCGGAAATAACATTTCCGGTGGAGCCTTGGCCGCTCATTTGGTTTTGCCTCGTTTCTTTCATTTGAATTCGTTCGTGCTTTCAACGGACTTCCATACTTGTCTCGGACAAAACACTAAAAATAGCAGGGGTTTCTCGGATCAATAACATGGCCCGGGGGCCATGCAACGATTACTTTATTACCTCCCATTCGTTAACTGAGATGTGATCTTGGGAATTTCACTTTGCGAAGCTCAATTCTACCGAGCTCTCGAGCGAAATGAGTACAATGAACTTTCCACTGCCACGCATCCCATGTCTTAGCCTGCCCACCTTTAAAATTTGGTTTCATGAATCAGCCTGTTTCGCCCCCAAACCATGGCGATTTGCAGCAAGCCAATAAGCTTCAAGAAACATTTCAAAAAATTCGCCTTCAAATTGGCAAGGTCATCGTTGGCCAAGACAAGACTGTCGAGCAGCTCCTGATTGCAATCCTTGCTGGCGGCCATTGCTTGCTCGAAGGAGTCCCGGGATTAGCAAAGACCCTGATGGTTCGGTCGCTTGCCCAAGCCATGGATTTGCAATTTCATCGCATTCAATTTACCCCTGACCTTATGCCAGCGGACATCACTGGTACCGATATCATTCAGCAATCGGAAACCGGTAGCCGACATCTCGCTTTTGCAAAGGGACCGGTCTTTACCCAAATACTCCTTGCCGACGAAATCAATCGCACGCCGCCCAAGACTCAAGCCGCACTCTTAGAGGCGATGCAGGAGCATTCTGTTACTGTTGGCGGCAAAACATACAAACTGTCCGAACCCTTTTTTGTTCTCGCAACCCAAAACCCAATCGAACAAGAAGGAACCTACGCTCTTCCCGAAGCTCAGCGCGATCGGTTCTTGTTTCAAACCATCGTCGATTACCCGACTCGCGAACAGGAGGGGGAGATTATCGAACGCACGACTGGTTCTGGCGTCGGTCACATCACACCGGTCGTCACAGGCCCGGAACTAATTCGTTTCCAGCATATCGTGCGGTTAGTGCCGCTTCCAGAACATGCCAAGCAATTCGTCCTCGATGTGGTTCGAGCCTTAAGACCCAAAGAATCAGATGCTCCCAAGTGGGTGCCTCAACTCGTGCAATGGGGACCTGGACCTCGAGCGTGCCAACAAATTGTGATGGCGAGCAAAGCCCGAGCTTTATTATACGGTCGGTTGCATGTCACAACCGAAGACGTCGAGTCGTTAGCGGCACCCGTCCTGCGGCATCGTATTGTGCCCACCTTCAGCGCCCAAGCTGAAGGCATCGACGCCGATGCTATCATCACGCGTCTGTTGAAAGAGCTTCCACGACGGAAAGCCAACTCTCCCAAAGTCGCCTCCACATAGATCGTTTCAACGTGAATGCACCCTTGTTGCGTTGGTTGTCAGCACCAGACCTCTCACGAGTTTCGCAACTGCATCTGCTCGCGAAAGGGGTTGTCGAAGGGGTGAGCGGCGGCCTGCATCGATCGCATCATGTCGGCTCGAGTATTGAATTAAAGGAGCATCGCCCTTATGTACCAGGCGACGAAACACGATCCATCGATTGGAAGCTGTTTGGTAAAACGGATCGACTTTACGTTCGGCAGTATGAGGACGAGACAAACTTGCGTTGTACGATCGTAATCGACCAAAGTGGCTCGATGCGATATTCCGGCTCGCGTTCCAAAGGGATCTCCAAACATGAGTTTGCAGTTCGATTAGCAGCCTGCCTGTCTTATATGCTCGTCAATCAACAAGATGCAGTTGGACTGGCCACGTTTGACTCTAAAATTCGAACCTATATACCGCCGCGTAGTCGGCCTAATCATTTGCAGACGCTCTTGGAAGCCATGGTCAATTCAAAACCCGGCAATGAGACGGACTTGAGCGTTGTTTTGCAAAGCCTCCTCAACCAGTGCAAAAGACGCGGTCTAGTATTTATCATTTCCGATTGCTTCGGCGACGCACAAAAAATTGTCAAGTCGTTGGCTTTGTTGAGAAGTAACTATCAAGAGATTGTCGTTTTTCAAATCTGGGATGATGATGAAATCGATTTTCCATTTCAGACTCGTACCATGTTCCGTTCGCTGGAGCTGTCTAGCGACCAAGTCCTAGTAGACCCAACTGGCCTTCGTTCCACCTATCTAGAAAATCTGCGAGAGTTCCGGCGTGGCTTACAACAAGGTTGCTTGCAGAATCGAGTGGATCTCGTTTCCGTTTGCACTTCAGAATCCTACAGCTTAGTACTCTCCAACTACGTCGCCATGCGAAGGAACCGTGCATGACGCTTCTGAATGGATTGCTTGCCTTCGGTGCGGCGGCATTTACGATCCCATTGATCATTCATTTGCTACACCGCAGCCGCTACCAGACAGTTGACTGGGGAGCGATGCACTTGTTGCAGTCGTCTCGTAATTTGAACTCGCGCCGTTTGCAGTGGCAACAGATTCTACTGTTATTACTTCGATGCTCTTTGCCGGTTCTGCTGGCGATAGCCATGGCTAGGCCGCTCTTGCAATCCCTTTTGTCAGATGATGGTAAGTCCGCGTTGTCGATTGCTATTCTCCTGGACGATTCGATGTCAATGTTCGCAGCCAACCTGAAAGAGAACGGCGTTTCAAATCCGACACACTTCTCGGTGGCATGCCGATCCGCAACGGACATTCTCAAGAGCTTCCGTCGGGCAGCAATGCACTGGTACTTTTGGGCGGTTCCACACCTGAAGCCTTGTTTGGACAAGTTCCCGACGAGCTAGTTTTAAAGCTCAAAGAGGTCGGCGAACGATCCTTTCCTGCAGGCGAATTTGGATTGGAAGAATCAATCCGCACTTCTCATCAATGGCTCGCAAGTAGCCCTCATCCTAGAAGACAATTAGTTCTCATTTCTGATTTCCAAAAGCACGAATGGTCGAACCTGACGGAAGGTAAGATTATCGCACCGATCGCCTGCGAGGCTCAATCGTGGTCAAAGAGAGGATGAAGGTGGGGACCACGTACCAAATCGACATCACGCACCTCGGGCAAAATGTCTTCTCGAAGCTTTTGGAGTCAATCGACCAAGGACAAAGACGCATCGAATTTGACATCCCAGCAGAACAACTTGTGGACGACTCGAAAAAGCGATTGTTAAGTGGAAGTGATTTGACGTTGGTTCCGATCGATCTCCAGTTCTCTATTAAGTGCAACGCAGCAGAAGTAAGCCTCGAGAACAACGCGTTTGTATCTTCGTTGTGGGGCGTCGATCGAAAAAATCACGTATTGATACTTGATCGGCGAGGTGGCTGGGAAATGAGGTATATCAAAAACGCAATAGAACGCGATCCAGCATGGGAGTCGACCGTATCGATGGGTCGGACAGCATTTGCACAAGAGTTTTTTCCCAATTCAAGGGCCAATCTCTTCGGATTCGATTTAATCCTGGTAACACTTGAGACGATTCGTGAATTCAGCGAGGAGCAGCAGACTTGGATATCCGATTTTGTCGGCGTCAGTGGCGGTGGACTTATCGTCATTGATAGTAACCGTGATAGAGAAAATTTGGCACTAGAGTCTGTCCTGTCGAACTTGCTACCCGTTCTCGCAATCGACTCGCCAAAGATAGACACGATCCAGTCGATGCGACTTACGCCGTCTGCAAGGAATCAGCCCGCCTTTCAGCTTGGGACAACCGATTTGCCAAACGACCAGATCTGGTCGCAACTGCGTACTCCGAAATCTGTTCGCACTTTTGAAATAGTGCCTGGTGCCGAAACCATGGTTGAACTGCTTGGAACGATGGAAAGCAAATCGCTGCGACCGCTGGTCGCCACCAAACTCTTTGGACCGGGCCGGGTAATCTATTTCGCAGCCGATGAAACATGGCGTTGGAGATACAATGTTGCGGACTTGTACCATCAGCGGTTTTGGAATCAGATTGCAACTTGGGCGATGCGAGCCCCGTTTGCCATTAATGATGCGTTTGCATCCCTCGATTCGGGAATGAGAATCTATTCCAATACCGATTTGATCACAGTCCGCGCAAAACTCAAGCAAGATGACGCACAACCCCTCGAGAATGCATCTGTTCAAGTGATTTTGGAACGCGATGGCGAGCGTCATTCGTCGATCCCCCTCAATCAAGAGCTGGACGCCCGTGGTTTTTACAGGACAACTTTTGGACCGATGCCAGAGGGTAGTTATAGGGTTCGACTAGAAGTGGTTGGTATCCCTGTGGATGCGTTAACTGTCCAGTCACAGTTCGTGGTTCAGCCTCCGGTGGATATCGAAATGCAATCTCTTGCTTGTAATGAAGAGTCACTACGGCAAGCTGCAATGTTAACCGGCGGAGAATTTGCATTTCTGGATGAGGCGTCGACCATTTCAGAAAAAATCAAGCAATATCGGACTGGTAAAATTGTCGAATCCCAGACCTTGCTGTGGCAAAGCTATCCGTGGTTTGCAACAATAGTCGGACTCCTAGCTTTCGAATGGCACCTAAGGAAGCGTTCAGGATTAATTTGATGAGCCAGTCACTACCAACCACCATCGCAAACCCAACCCATCCGTTGCGAACACCGAAGGAAACCGTCTCAAGGTTTCTTACGAGCTTTTCGAATCGTCATTCGCTTTTGCGAGCAATTCGCGGATGTTCCATGGCGGTGGTCACGTTGCTTTGCGGGGTCGCTATCCTCGTTGGAGTCGATTGGACAAATTGGCTACCCGAAACATGGCGGTGGCTGCTGACTTGTTCACTTTACGCAATTACTTTGGTTACGGTGTGGCGACTTGGACTGAAAGGTATCTTCTTTCCACCAAGCTTAGAAAGCGTGGCTAGGTATGTCGAACAATCGCGTCCAAATCTGCGCGAGAGTCTATTGGCAACGGTGGAATTGCGGCGTCCAGACGGTACGACGCGATCCGGTTCCCCTATTTTCGTTGATGCGATAGAGCGTAATGTTGCACTCGAGTTAAATGGACTGGAGATCGATACACTTTTGCCATGGTGGACTATCTCAAAAAGTCTACTTTCCGCGTCCGGAATGCTTGTGGTAGTTTTAGTAGCGTGCTGCATACCCGATGCAAAGTTCGCGGAGCGTTTGGCTCGGGCGATGATCCCGTTTATCTCTTTCCATCAACCATCGAATATTCAATTCAAGCTCCCTGAGCCAAGTTCGATTCCACTCCCCAAAGTACTTGCCTTTCATAGTACAGTCGAACCACCGTTGTATTCTCTCAGCCCAGCAGTGTCAACGTCTGCGCCGCGCGGCGACTTGCGTGTCCTCAAGAGAAGTCGCGTCCAATTGGATATCGACGTAAACCAAACGTTGTCCCAAGCCAGTATCGCAATGGAGTTCAACGACTCAGGACGAAAGGAAATCATCGCACTTCGGCTGGTCCTGCCAAGCGCATCGCTACCGCTGGTGCCAAATGCCATACAACGTTATGCGTCGGAATTTGGTGTCGAGGAGGATGCTACGTATCAGGTGCGATTGATTTCAGACTCGAAGTATCAGGGGAAGCAGATTGAGAATCTATATAGTCCACGATACAGGATTGATGCCCTAGAGGATTCACCTCCATTGGTATCATGGTTAACAAACGATAAAACGATTTGGACCGAGTCCCCTAAGCCAAATCAAGCGTTCATTGTTGCTCCTGACGAGATCTTAAGCCTGTCCGCTATCGTTTCCGACAATCTGCCCATTGAGAGTAAGCGTACACGCAATACCGGTGGTTTTTCGACGGCGGGGCCTAGCGGCTTTCCCGGGGCGAGGTGGCTAGCCCTTGAGTGATTTCCGAAGCTCGCTGCGAACGCGACGCTTTGCGGATTGCTCCAACGCAATCGATGCTTTCTCCTGTCTCTCTTCCGTTCGGTACGTGCGAATCGCCTCTGGATGGTGTGTTTTCCAGACGTCCGGAAGCAGTTCTTCTACCTTGGCCGTGCCGCGTAACATGTGTGTGATCACACTCTCTAAATACATCATCACGTCCAAATCATTGCGG
>JAYVBW010000091.1:0-10506 GCA_043750255.1 Pirellula sp. | reverse complement strand
AGTGGAAGGGCTACCCACCGAGTTGGTCTTTGGTCACCAAATCTTTGCATTAAACAAGGACCGTTCCGTCGTTCCACACGGACACGACAATATGGCTACGGCCTTTCTGATTTTGAAAGGGGATTTTCATGGCCGTCACTACGATCGTATTGAAGATTCCACCGACCACATGATCATTACACCGACCATCGATCGCGAATTCGGTCCTGGAGGTTGCTCAACCGTGACGGACATTAAGGACAACGTACACTGGTTTAAAGCCAAATCCGACGCGGCGTTCATCTTCAATATTCATGTTATGAGTGTCAGGCCGGGAAAGACAGGACGTGTTTACATTGATCCTAATGGTGAAAAAATTGCAGGCGGCCGCATCAAAGCCCGCAAAATAGATCACAAGGAAGCCGAACGCCTTTATGGGTAAAGAACGTCTCTCGCTTTAATACGCTGAATAACAGAATATGCGTGACGAATTAACTCAAGATTCGGTCGAATCTCAGAATCGGATCGCATACGACCGCATGGCTCGAACGGGTCATGTATTGGCAAAAGCAGTTACCGCCGAAGAGTTGCGACGTCCGCTTGCAATTGTCGACGGAGCTGGCTGGCTGGGCGGATCCATTCGAGGGTGGCATGTTTTGTGTCTTGCTGCGGCTGGCGGTCGGCATAGTGCCCTGTACCATGCGGCAGGTGCAATCGTGACAGTTTTGGATCTCAGCGATGGTATGCTCGAGTTGGATCGGCGTGTCTCTCAGGAATTGAAATTCAATGTCCGCTTGATCCAGGGTTCGATGCTGGATATGCCCATGCTTTGTAATGCTGAGTTTGATTTAGTGATACAGCCGGTTAGCAGTTGCTATGTATCGGATGTGGCTCGCCTATTTGTAGAAGTATCCAGGGTTTTAAAGCCCAGCGGATTGTATGTTTCGCAACACAAGCAGCCGATTAGTTTGCAAGCATCTTTAAAGACTCGGAATGGCAAATACGCCATCGACACGGAAGTTGGCGCAGTTGCGATTGCTGCCAAGTCGGACGAGCCAAGTCCCCTGCGCGAGCCGAATACGCGAGAGGTCGCGCACAGTTTGGAGTCGATTCTGGGCGGTATTTGTCGCAGTGGGATGGTGATCGAGGAAATTCATGAACCCAATCACGCCAACATGGAATCGGTTGCCGATACAATGGGGCATCGAAGCCGCTATATCCCGCCGTATTTGAGAATCAAAGCTAGGAAGCTGGCAACGAACTCGAACCGGAGCGGTTCGCTCCTATTGCCCAGATAAAGAACCGCTATTCAAATGACGACTACACCGATGGAGGCTGAATGTAAATTCCGAGTTAGCAATGCCGTCTTAACACGGATGCACTTGGAGAGGGTGGGTGCGGTTTTTCTGCGACGCGAGGAGCATCGCGATACTTATTTAAGGCATCCTTCCCGGGACTTTGGCGCGACGGACGAGGCGCTTCGCATTCGAGAGATCAATGGAGAGCCGTTTATTACTTATAAGGGACCACGTTTAGCGGGCCCAATAAAAATACGACCTGAAATCGAGTTACCGATGGTTTCTGGAACCACGGACGACTGGCTGAAAATCTGGGGACATCTTGGTTTTGTTGTTGCTCTCACGGTATCCAAAATTCGAGAGGTTTACACGCTGGAGCATAGTTCAAGAATCGTTACCATCACACTTGATCATGTGGAATCGATCGGATATTTTGTCGAAATCGAGCGAATCGTGTTTGAGAAATCGGAGATTGAGTTGGCACAACAAGATATTCAAGAGATCGGTACGCTACTTCATCTGTCGCAGGTGGAACCTCGCAGTTACCTGGGATTGCTGTTGGCGAAGCAGGCGATTGATAAATCGCGAAACTGAGTTTCCAGTTGGAACAGATCGATTTCCAGCCCGGTCTAGAGATATTCGACCAGCGAAATGCGCTAATATCGGTTGATTTGCTATGATACTAGCTTTACCGTCGCATAGCACAGGAGTGTTGCGACCAGCTCGGATTTGGACGCGTCTAGCCACAAACTTCGTTATAAGACCCTATGCCGATTTTAGAATCATCCAAGACGACGATACCAAGTCGAATTCTGATACAGCCTTGGTCGCAACTTACGCCTCGCTACTTAGTACCCATCGAGCCCAAGCGCTGCGGGCATTTTTTTACCGACGTGCTCATCATCGGAGGGGGCTTGGCTGGCCTTCGAGCTGTTCACGAAATGGACCCATCGTTGCGAACATTGATTCTGACCAAGGACAAGCTTGAGGAATCCAACAGCACTTACGCACAAGGAGGAATCGCGAGCGTCTGGGACCCCGAAGATCGATTCGATAATCATGTTCAAGATACGCTGGTCGCGGGGGGCGATTTGTGTGACCCACAGGTGGTCGAACTAGTAGTACGAGAGGCTCCGGATCGGGTCGCGGAGCTAATCAAGTGGGGAACGCGATTTGATCAGCACAAAGGTCAGCTTGTTCTTGGGCGCGAGGGTGGCCATTCGCATCAACGCATCATTCATGCGTTGGGGGACGCGACGGGCAAGGAGATCATGCGAGCGATGATTGCGCATACTCGAGAGCGTCCGCACACCGAGATTTGCGAAGAAACTTTTACTATCGACCTTTTGACGAATGAGGGACGTTGTCGCGGTGCAGTAGCATCTGTACGAGGCGGGAAACCACATTTGATTTGGGCCAAAGAAACCATTTTGTGCACCGGTGGATGCGGCCAGGTATTTCGCGAGTCGACCAACCCACGCGTCGCGACCGGAGATGGCCATGCGATGGCATTCCGAGCAGGTGCCGTGATGCGGGATATGGAATTCATGCAGTTCCACCCAACCGTTTTATATATCGCAGGTAGTTCACGAACGTTGATTACTGAAGCAGTCCGAGGCGACGGTGCTTATTTGATCGACGCTACTGGCCACAGGTTCATGGGTGACTACGATCCGCGTTTAGAGCTAGCACCGAGAGACGTGGTAAGTAAAGCCATCGTTAATCAAATGGAAAAAACGCGATCACCGTGCGTGTATTTAACGATGAAGCATTTGGATGCTAAACATGTACGGGCGCGGTTTCCAAGTATTGCCAAGGTTTGTGCGGGCTTCGGACTAGATATCGCCAAGGACGCGATCCCGGTCCGCCCTGGTGCACACTACATGATTGGCGGCTGCGAGGTGGATGGCAATGCCCAAACGACACTGCCCGGACTGTGGGCTGCAGGCGAAGTAACGAGTACTGGGTTGCATGGCGCGAATCGATTGGCTTCGAACAGCTTGCTCGAAGGACTTGTTTATGGCGCTATTGCGGGCAGAAACGCATCGCAAGCCGCACTCCGTAACTACGAGAGCGAGCTGCGAGTTTTACCTGTTTCAAGTCCGGCCAAAGGGGAGTCAAGCCAACCGATCGACTTGACCGACATTCGCAATGCGGTCCGTGCATTGATGTGGAGGAATGTAGGGGTACAACGTCGCGAGGATCGTCTTTCCGAAGCTGTGAACGCGATACAGCAGTATTGTCGTTATGTATTGGCCCAGGACTTAGCGAGCGTCGACGGATGGGAATTGCAGAATATTTTGACCGTCAGTCTTCAGATGGCCACCGCCGCCTTGGCAAGGACGGAATCTCGTGGCGTTCATTTCCGAACAGACTATCCAGCAATGGACAACGAACAATGGCGAAAGCACTTGGAGATTCGCCGAGAGCAAATAAACTCTATTCCATAGTCATTGTTTTTGTTACACTAGCCCTAAAATCAAGTCGTTACAGGTACTTTGGAAATCGCAGTAGTCGCCCTTAATGAGTGAACCAAACAAGGTGGTTGGAACGAGAGATCCAAGCAAACTGCGTTCTAGTCGCTGGTTTGGTCCGGATGACCTACGCAGTTTTGGCCATCGTTCACGTCTCAAAGGAATGGGGATTGACGACACTGACTACCAAGGCAAGCCGATCGTAGCCTTGCTCAATACTTGGAGCGATCTCAATACTTGCCATTCCCATTTCAAGCAGCGAGTCGACGAGATCAAACGAGGAGTATTGCAGGCGGGAGGTTTCCCGGTCGAAGTTCCGGTGATGAGTCTGGGCGAGATGTTGATGAAGCCGACGACCATGCTCTATCGAAATCTGTTGGCGATGGAAACAGAGGAAGTGCTGAAGTGCCATCCCATCGATTCGGCTGTACTGATGGGTGGTTGCGACAAGACAGTTCCCGCGCTCATCATGGGAGCGATCTCGGCAGATATTCCTTCGATTTTTTTTCCTGCCGGTCCCATGCTCAAGGCTCGATGGAAAGATCAAACGCTTGGTAGCGGGACCGACGCATGGAAGTTCTGGGCTGAACGATGTGCTGGAAATCTGTGCGATAGCGATTGGAAAGCAGTGGAAAATTGCATAGCGCGATCGGCGGGTACTTGTATGACGATGGGAACCGCTTCTACGATGGCTTGTATCGCGGAATCACTCGGGCTGACTTTGCCCAATGCGGCCTGCGTTCCTGCGGTGGTAGCCGAACATAGCAGGCTGGCGGTTGCAACAGGTCGGAGGGCAGTTGAACTCGCATGGGAGAATACGACACCACGAAGTTTGTTGACGCGTGCCAGTTTCGAAAACGCGATGGCAACGCAATTGTCTATCAGTGGTTCGACCAACGCGATTGTGCATATGATTGCGATGGCCGGTCGAGCAGACATCAAGCTGACTCTCGACGACTATGATGCCATGTCGAAAAAGGTGCCGGTGCTCGCAGATATTCGTCCAAGCGGCAAGTACTTGATGGAGGATTTTTACGACGCTGGCGGGTTGCCGGGTTTGCTTTCTAGAATGCGAGATTTGTTGCAACTGGATACGAAGACCGTCAACGGGATGACATTAGGCGAGCAGATTCAGGCAGCCCAAGTGATTGACGATTCGGTCATTCGAACGCGTGACAATTCATTGTGGCCAACGGGCGGTACTTGTGTCCTGCGCGGAAATTTGGCGCCCTATGGTTGCGTTATCAAGACGGTTGCGGCGGAGCAACGTTTACAAAAACACGTGGGCCCAGCGTTGGTATTCGATCACTATGCCGATTTAAAGAAGTCGATCAATGATCCGGACCTCGCAGTGACAGCGGACACTGTAATCGTGCTCCGTAGCGCTGGACCAATCGGTGCACCGGGATTTCCGGAATGGGGAATGCTACCGATACCTGAAAAACTGCTCAAACAAGGAATCCGAGATATGGTTCGAATTTCGGACGCAAGGATGAGCGGTACTAGCTACGGCACGTGTGTGCTTCATATTTCCCCAGAATCGCATGTTGGCGGACCCTTAGCGTTCGTTCAAAACGGCGACATGATCGAATTGGACGTCGCAAAAAGGAGTCTGATGCTTTTGGTCGATGAAGCGACCATGATCAAGCGGCGGGAAAATTGGGTGCCTCCTACCACGACTTGGACACGCGGGTATCATCGTATTTTTGCTGGCCACGTGACACAAGCGCACGAAGGCTGCGATTTTGACTTTCTCCATGGCCATTCTTCGAACCGAGAGCCGGATATTTTCTAATGTGGACTACTGCTGTTACTCCCGACTTGATCGCAAACAGTGTGATTGCGGTTCCGCCCCTTGCCCGCGATTCGTATCGTAAGATCTCGGTTGTTGAGAACACCAAAATGATTCGAGCCATTGAGGCGGGTGGTGTTTCGACATTACTTTACGGCGGCAACGCAGTGTTCTACCACATGCGACTTACGGAGTATGCGGATGCACTTTCAATCCTCGCGGATGCTGCGGCACCGAACACATGGATTGTGCCATCGGTTGGTCCGACCTACGGGATCATGATGGACCAAGCGCAGATATTGAAGGATTATCATTTCCCCACGGTCATGATTTTACCGCAGAAGGAGATTGCGGACGAATCGGGGATAGCGACCGGGGTTCGTCATTTCGTGGAACAGTATGGCAAACCGATCGTGTTGTATATCAAGCATGACCGATGGCTCGCACCTGCCATGATTGAATCCTTGGTCCGCGATGGACTGGTTAGTTGGATTAAGTACGCAGTAGTTCGTGATAATCCCAGTATTGATCCCTATTTGAAAGAGATCATGTCGGTCGTTCCCGCGAATATCGTCGTTAGCGGAATTGGGGAACAACCAGCTATCATTCACTTGCGAGATTTTGGAGTCAGTGGTTTTACAAGCGGTTGCATTTGCGTTTCCCCTGCCAGGTCCATGGCGATGCTGCGAGCGATCCGAGCAAAAGACTTTGTCAAGGCTGAGGCGATTCGCGCGAGTTTTGGCCCATTGGAGGATTTGCGAAACACGATCCAACCGATTCGCGTCCTGCATCATGCCGTCGCTGCTGCCGGAATTGCGGCAACTGGACCGATGCAGCCACTGTTGGGAGAATTAAGTGAACAGCAACAAGCGTCGATCAAGCTAGCAGTTCAAGCGTTGATCGCGCTACCAAGTGCATAATGACAGATAGCAGATAGAAGATAGCAGATAGCACAAGCTTGTGATTCATCCACCACTCATTCCAAACTCCTGACTAGGAACGTAGGTCCGGCTTTCACGTAGGTCCGGCTTTCACGTAGGTCCGGCTGTCCTCAGCCGGACATGTCTCGCTAGTTTAGCCCAAGATGCAATGTCAGCCTGAGGACAGGCTGACCTACGTGTTGGATTGATGCTTATTCAATCACGTTGTGACCTTGGACGACTCCCTCGGGTATTACGGTACCAACCGCGAGGCGGCATCCTTGGACTAAATTCCCATGTTCCTTCCAGGAGCCTTTCGATGACTTCCAAAGGATAGCGTTGTTCATTAGTGGCGGTTGTCGATTGTCCAGAACCGTGCAGCCCGACATGAGGACATTGCTGCAATCTTCGACGAGAACGCCGTTTGGCGTCCCCTCAAGAATCTGACATCCGGTCATACTGACTCGTTTCGAACGGACGAGCTCCAGCAACGCGACTTTTTTGGAGGCAACGCTGTTAGCCACTGTGTTCTGGCCAGCCATTGCGTCCTGTAAAATCAAGCCGTTGATGTTGATGTCTTCGCAATCCACAAATCGGATTCCAGTAGAAAGTTCTTTGTCTCCGTAGTCTGGATTATGCCCAAGCGTGTTGTCGCCAAGGACAATACTCCGCGAAGCTTCGATGACGATGTTTCGTTCATGGCCACTATAGATATAGTTGCCTGAAATGGAAAAACCCAAAGCAGACGTCAAGTGAATGTTGATAGCTTGACTACCGATAAGATTTCCAGAAATGGTCCACATGCCCACGCGGTGGTTTCCTTTTGTACCGCTGCCTATAAAGCGAATGTTGGCACCGTTTGGGCTGTAGGTCGCTTGAATGGTGTTGCTGCAAATCGTTCCTTCGCGAATACTCCCGTCTTCGGCATCCATGTAGATTTCCGCTGTAGCTTCGCCATCTGCTCCAGGAACGTTGATCCCTTTGTTATTGTTGTACTCGATGTCGTTGCCTGTGATTTGCAGGTTTCGAATTTCACCTCCTTGGATGCGAATGCCACCGAGCCGACAGTAGCTGATGTGATTGCCTGTGATGATGGTTTGGTGCAAGTTGCAGTGGTCGAGGAAAACGCCTATCCCAGTGTTTTGATAAAAGTGGCAATTGCTGATCATAAGGTTGCGAGCTCGTTTGACGACATGAACGGCATGTCGCACTTTGCGGATAAGAACGCTAGTCAGAGTCGGCTGCATGACTCCTTCAAAACGGATACCATCCGCCAAAGGATGTGTGCCGGTGATTTCTAATTCAGAAACCATTGGCCATCGTTCGCGTTCCCAAATTTTCGGCTGGAAGGAGTTTGGGTCAGCATTCTTGTCGTGGGTCCCTAGGAAATGGATAGCGGGTCCATCTCCGGCCATGATGAGTTTGGCAGTCCCGCCCTCACCTCGAAACGCGACCCGTCCAACCTTGCTCAATTCTACTTGGATCGGTTTGGTAATACGGTAGTCACCACGTGGAAATTCGATAACACCTCCGGCCACTTCAATAGCATGCTGAATCGCATCTGTATCGTCGTAGACCCCATCACCCATTGCACCAAAATCCCGCACATTGCTCATGTAAAATCTTCCTTCTGCTATCTATTCGCCCGTTCGTAATTCGTCCCGTAACGCTAGATTACTCTTTCGATGGTGCATTGCCGGCTGGAGCGAAATGCTTCTCGCGTCGTGCTATTTCAGTCTTAGAACTAGCCAAAGAGTTGTGCAATAGGCTTGCCATCGTCCAGCAGATTGTATGGTCGTCCTTGCGTGTCGCGGGCGTGGAGATCCTCGATACCCATCGCATGGTATACGGTCTTGGCGATATCGGCAGGCGTCACTGGATGTTCGGCAGGATATTCCCCGTAACGATCGCTCGATCCAACCGTTTGGCCGCCGCGAATCCCACCGCCTGCCATCACGACACTCATGCAATGCGTCCAGTGATCTCTGCCCGCGCCACCTGGCCCACCTGATCTCGGATCACCAATCTTGGGTTTCCGACCCATCTCGCTCGTCACCATCAACAACGTTTGGTCCAACAGGCCGCGTTGATGCAAGTCCTCGACCAATGCCGAAAACGCTTGATCGAACTCCGGAAGTAGATTGTCCTTTAGGCAACCGAAGTTATTTCCATGCGTGTCCCAGCCACCCGCACTCTTGCATTTGTCGGCGATCGCTTCGTTCTCTTTCCAGAAAACCGTTACAAATGGAACTTCGGCCTCGACCAGCCGTCGTGCTAGGAGCAGACTCATCGAATTGACTGACTTCCCATATCGTTCTCGTACCGATTCAGGTTCGCTTGCGACATCGAAAGCCGTGGTTGCCCTCGACGACATCATCAATTCGATCGATCGATGTTGATGCTGCTTCCAAGTTTGCACGGTCTGCGAACTATCGAAATCCCGCCTAGCACCGTCTAACTTTTCTAAGAGTTTTTGTCGCGATTGCAACTGTTGGGCTGTTACATCGCCAGCGAGAACTAAAGACGGAGCTTGAAACTTCAACGGCTCCTCTAGGCTTCCGTGCACATACAGCGGGTCAAACTCAACACCCAATCTCGCGGAGAATTGTCCGGGCCGAGTATAGGGAGCTTTGCTCGGCTTGTGTGGCAGTGTCATTACATTGGGAAGGCTTGGGTGGAGCGGTCGGCGCGAACCTACGACGGATCCGATAAATGGCCAGTCGTCCGCATAGGGCCGCCGGTCATTTCCCTGGGACAAGAAGGTGGGGTCGGGAACGTGGCCTGTCAGTTGGTAGTAATATCCAGCGTGATGGTCGTTCGTGTTAACACTGCCGGACACGGAACGAACCACGGCCAAGTGGTGCATCTGTTTGGCGGTGAGCGGCAAATGCTCGCCTACCATTACTCCACTGGCCGATGTTGCGATGGGCCCGAACGGACCGCGATAATCCGCCGGTGCGTTGGGCTTCAAGTCCCACATGTCGATATGCGAAGAACCACCGCATAAAAAGAACAAAATTACGGACTTCGCTCGACCGCCGCCAAGACTCTTGGCTGCACGTTCATCGCTGCCAGCCAGCAGCGGCTTCGGATTACCAAATGGGAGCCCGGCCAAAACGGTTGCAGACGCGACCAAGAACGCCCTCCGCTGGTCAATTGATATCTGTCTTGAACGCGACATGTTCAACCTCTACCTTTTCTATAATCCGATATTCTAACCTAATTGAGACTGTTTCGCTATTTAGGGTATCTTGTGAAAGCACTTTTTTAGTCCAACTGCCTATACTATGGAGCGAACCAAGGACAATGGTTTTTAAAAAACACAACGATCGCGGAGCGATCGGCCACATTTCCCTCTCTGACTAGTCAAGACTGTTCCTCATGATTCGATCGTTCAAATCACTTAATTTGTTTGTGGCGATTTCGATGTCCATATCCTGCTTGAGCGTTTCTCTCGGGCAACAGGTTGGAAAGCCCCGTGCTTTCTTTGCGGCTGATTACGAAAAAAAAATCGCGGCGGTTGTCAACTCGGACAACTCCGTCGGTCTACAACTACGCATCCGGGATATTCATGATGCGCAGCCATTGCCCAACGGAAACTGGTTACTGCAAACTACGTTTACGGAAGTTGTAGAAGTGGACGGCAAAGGCAAAGAGGTATGGAAATACAAACCTGCTGCCGACACTGGCAAGGTTGAGATCCACGCGTTTCGTCGTCTTGAAAACGGCTTGACCATGATCGCGGAGAGCGGAACCAGCAGAATTATAGAAGTGAATAAAGAAGGAGCGATTGTGCACTCCACTCCACTCAAAGTAAGCACTCGGAATCCGCATCGTGATACGCGTTTGGTTCGTATTACCCCTGCTGGCACTTACGTGGTAGCTCACGAGGGCGAAAAGTGTATTCGCGAATATGATCGCGAAGGCGTTGTTGTATGGGAATATGAAGTTGGCTCGCAATTGTACAGTGCAATTCGGCTAAGCAACGGGAATACACTCATTGGAACCGGCGACGGACATCGAGTCATCGAAGTATCCAAAGA
>JAYVBW010000090.1:0-4443 GCA_043750255.1 Pirellula sp. | reverse complement strand
GTTCCTTCGTTGTCGCAAATGAACCTAAGTCTCTCGAATATTTGCTCCGTCTTTACCGGCGGAAAATCAAAGCGTTGGCATCTTGAAAGGACGGTGATCGGAATCTTTTCGGGATCGGTTGTGCAAAAGATAAATTTCACATGTCCGGGTGGTTCCTCGAGCGTCTTTAGCAACGCATTGAAGGCCTGGGTGGTCAGCATGTGCACTTCATCGATAATATAAATCTTGTATCGGGATCGGCTTGGCCGAACGGCAGCGTTGGATCGAAGCTGACGAATTTCGTCGATGCCACGATTGCTGGCACCATCGATTTCCAAGACGTCCAAATCTTCCCCCGCATCGATCGCTTGCGAGACGTCCGAATCGGGATCGAATTTCCCATTCGTCTCAGTCGCAGCGTTGAGGGCTTTGGCAAAAATGCGGGCTGTGCTCGTCTTTCCGACTCCGCGCGCACCTGTGAACAAGTAAGCGTGGCCGACACGATTGCTTTCGATTGCGCTCAGTAATGCTTGCGAAACGGTGGACTGCCCAACCAATTCCGTGAACGTTTTTGGACGGTATCGACGTGCAACAACTGTGTATTTTCCGCTTCCATTAGCAATACCAGCAGCCAGATCGGTGTTACCTGGTTTGTCAAGAATCTTTTCCAGCTCAGAAGAATTGGAGACTTTCGTCGCACTTCCATTCTTTGCCATAAGAAAATCCGCAAACCACTTGTAAAAACAATCAACCATTTTGGACGGGTTGCAAGTATACCACGACCCTCGACGAATTCATCCTGTCGTTGACGGAAACGTTTGGACAAGTTTCAATGGTTGAATGAGCAAACTAAAAATACTAATCCAATTGGATACCGACGCAAAAGCTAGTGTTTTCGATGCGGTTGTTGCTATCGACAGTGGCGTAGAGCGGCTCCTTCAATATTCTGGAATTCGGCCAGAGGACGTGCGAGGACTTGTGCATGGTGCCATGTACACGCGAGGCCCAGGCGAGCTAAAAAACACGGCTATCTTTGTCGGCGGCAGCAATGTCAGCGATGGTGAAGCTATTGCTGCAATAGCGAGAGAAACCCTTTTCGATCCGTTCCGTGTCTCGATCATGCTAGATAGCAATGGAGCAAACAGTACTGCTGCGGCAGCGGTTCTGTGCGCCGCCAAACATTTGCCGCTTGAAAACTCGACCGCGCTCGTAATGGCTGCGACCGGAGCTGTTGGGCAGCGAGTTTGTCGACTTCTCGCCAACGCAAATTCGTATGTCACTGTCGCATCTCGTTCGATGGAACGTTCGAGAGAATGCGTTGATCGATTGGTAGCAAGCGGCGTGCCGTCCGATAGATTGAAAGCAGCGTGTTCGAGCGACTTGGCTGCTTTATCAAGCGTTTTGGTAGAAAGCCAACTAGTCTTCGGTTGTGGGGCAGCCGGAGCGAGGCTGCTCAGTGCAAGTCGACTTATAGAAGCAACCGAACTACGAGTCGCGATCGATCTCAACGCTGTCCCGCCGACTGGAATCGAGGGAATTGAATTAACGGACAAGGGGGTTCAACGCGGAAACCGATTTGACTATGGAGCACTTGGCGTGGGTGGACTTAAAATGAAGATCCACAAAGCGTGCATTGCGGCAATGTTTGAATCGAATCAGCTTTTTTTAGATTGCCACGAGATGCTGGCGATTGGCAAGGAAATTCTCTCTAGCCGATAGTGATCGAAGCTGTCCAATTGCCAAAGCGGACTTTCATTTTCATTCTGCAAACAAAACAGACCCGATGCGAACCATTGTCGATCCCTCCTCTATGGCTGCTTCAAAGTCTTCGCTCATTCCCATTGAGAGCTCGCTCAATTGCATTCCATACCGTTTTGCCCAAAGATCGCGCAAATTTCGAAGGGATGCAAAGGCACGGCGGGCTTGGTCCGCTCCCCCGTGCACGCTCCCCATTCCCATCAACCCGACGATGGACAAGTTGGGGATTTTGTGCAGGTTCGAGGTCCATTCCTCAAGCAACTTCTCAGCCTCAGAAACCAGCATTCCCGTTTTTTCTGGGTCCCCCGAAACATTGATTTCCAGCAAAAGCTGGAGCGGTACTTGACGCTGAACCGTTTCCTGTTGGATTTGATCTAAAATTCGGATTGAGTCTAAAGAATGCATAGTTGCAACCCAAGGCAACGTGCGTTTCACCTTGTTCCTCTGAAGATGACCGATCAAGTGCCAATTAACCTGCAAATCTGAAAGAGAAGCTGCCTTTTCCCAAAGGATCTGCGGTCGACTTTCCGCCAAATTGGAACAGCCAAACTCCACCAACCATCTCGCAACAGTGGCGTCTACGTATTTCGTAACGCCGATCAACTGAATTTCGTTCGAAAACCGGGACGATCGCGAAGCCGCAGTCTGGATTCGCTTAACAATATCCAGATAATTCGCGAGAACCCGATCCTTGGTCGGTTGGAACCTACTGAGCTGGTTCATCGAGGTTGACTTTCCGGTTTGTTACCCATTAACAATTCGAATGCAAATATTTCTGAAATCTTTTGCAATAACATTGCATGTGCGCCTGGATTCGATAAGATATCTTGGCAGACGAGTAATAGGTTAGCAAAACTCTCGTGTGCAAATGCCAGGTTCTCATTTTGAGAATCGAATTTAAGTATCAGGACAACCCTACCATGGAGCGAAATTTGAATCAGTGGAAAGATAGCATTGGGATTTTCGCATCCGCAACCTGCGCCGTTCACTGTGCTGCCACTCCAATATTGCTGGCCTTTTTGCCCGCATTGAAATTTACGGAATGGATGGCGAGTCCTAGATTCCACCAGATCGCTGCGGTTGTCTGCGTCGGTATGGTTTCCATGGCGATTTGGCCTGCTTTTAGACGTTTTCGAGACTATCGCGTTTTGTCGCTTTCCACTGCCGGTTTAGGATTGTTGATTGCCGCCGCATTTTTTCTTCCCGATGAGTGTTGTTCGCATGCGATTGCAAGCGCTTCTACTTTGGATCCGCACATAGGACACAATCATCCGACGAATGAGTCACACAATCATGCTTCCCATGATCATGCAATAGTCACGATGACGGCGAGCACAGCCAGTCGGGACCTAGTCGCAGTTATACAACCCTGGATGACGCCGCTCGGTGGATTTTTGCTCGTCTGTGCACATGCTCTCAACCTTCGTGGTCGTGTATGCTCAAAAAACGGATGCCAGTGCAATGCAAGCGCAGCATCCGCGTATCGAAAAAAAGAAGCGAATCTATTGCTTGCCACTGCAAACTCGAAAGCAGCGTAGTCGTATTTGCTTTGCGAAATGACCTGTTTTCTTCTGCAGGCCGCTTCAGCAAAACATGGAAAAGTGATGAACTTAGCTACCTTGTTTTGTTGCATCTGTTGTTAGAATGGAATGAGCCAGCGTCTTGCTTTATGCCCCAGTAAGACCTCCCGCCTGTCCTTCCGCTAATTTCTATGAATTCCGAAATGGTTTTTACTTTGCAGTCTGCATTCCGCTATCGATTGTTTGCAATTTCGCTTGTTGCAGCCATGACCATGGGGACTCCATCCATTCTACAAGCGACTGGGTCCATCCAGTTTAATCGCGACATTAGACCGATTTTGTCTGAAAACTGCTTTGCATGCCACGGACCAGACGCGAGCAAACGAGCAGCCGAAATGCGGTTGGATCAACGGGACGACGCCGTCGCCAAAGCCGCTTTCATCCCTGGCAAGCCAGATGAAAGCGAGATCATCCGTCGCATTTTCTCGACGGACCCCGATACAATCATGCCGACCCCGGATTCTCACAAATCGCTAACTGCCCCCCAAAAAGAACTCCTAAAGGCTTGGATTGCAGAGGGGGCTGAGTACCAAGGACATTGGGCGTTTATTCCGCCCATCAAACCGGAACTGCCGCAGGTTAGAAACAACGCCTGGATTCGAAGTCCAATCGATCGATTCGTGTTATCCGAACTGGAACGCAAGGGTTTTGAGCCATCGCCCGAGTCGGAATTGCGGGCTCTGATACGCAGAGTCTGCTTTGACCTAACCGGCTTGCCACCGTCACCTGACGAAATCGAACGCGTCCTATCCGATTCATCACCTGAACGATACGAAAACTACGTCGATGAATTGCTGAAGCGTCCAGAGTGGGGTGAGCACCGCGGTCGCAACTGGCTCGACTACGCTCGCTTTGCTGACACGCACGGTATTCATTTCGATAACTTCCGTGAGATGTGGTCCTATCGCGAATGGGTAATCAATGCGTTCAATCGCAATCTACCGTTCGATCAATTTACCATTGAACAACTCGCTGGCGATTTGTTACCCGGCGCGGATCTCGACCAACGCATTGCAACAGGATTCAATCGTTGCAATATCACGACAAACGAAGGTGGAGCCATCGACGAGGAATACAAAGTTCTTTACACACGCGATCGAGTGGAGACGACGGGCCAAGTGTGGTT
>JAYVBW010000089.1:0-1729 GCA_043750255.1 Pirellula sp. | reverse complement strand
GATGGAAAGCAGTTAGCTATCGGCTACGCTACGCAACAGGAATCCGACGCTGCCCATTCCGTTAAGATCGTTGAATGGGAAAACTGGGAAGTACTACTGGACTGGACGGGATTTCCGTCAACGGTCGAATCAGTCACGTTCTCGCCGGACGGAAAGCGACTAGCAGTTGGATGTCGTTATGAATCCATCACCATCCGATCTATTCTCGATGCGCAAGATAGTGTCTCTTTGCCGTCGGATCGCAGAAACGAGGAAGTTCTTTTTTCACCGGATGGCAACGAAGTTCTTGTTAACGATGCAACCGATCATCTGCGGCTCTACGATTCATTCACCGGTGCTGTAATGCAAGAACTAACTTGCCAGTACCAACCGCATCACATGGCCTGGTCCGCCGATGGTCGCTGGATTGCGGTCAGCCACGATCACCATCCCGTTGTATCCCTGTTTCAGCCTACGGACCTGTCGACCCGTAGAGTCGTGCTTTCGCAAACTTTAGGTGGCATCAATTGCATTGCATTCAGCCCCAATAGTGATCGACTGATCGCAGGTTTGCACAGTGGCAATGTGGTCTCTTGGAATCTGGCTGACATACCTAACCATTTGCCCCAAGTAGATCCTTCGCCGACTCATTCGTTCGAGCACCAAGTCGCACCCATCAACGGAACTGTCTCTGCTATTGTTAGTGTTTCCGACGACCGTTTAATTTGTGGCGGGGAGAACGGTACGGTGGCATTATGTACGTTTTCGAAAGGTTACAATCAGTTCAGTACATTAAATGCGCTGTCTACTCGATCCGCCATCCTCACCGGTGACGGTCAGACTATCTTCATCGGAACAGCCGACGGTCGCTTAGTGTCTTTCGATGTCGACACTGGCAAGCTCAATTCGATCGTTTCACTCAAAGGCGCCGCGTTAACAAAATTCGCTTTATCGTTCGACCAAACTTACCTGGGGATAGGATGGGACAACGGTGACGTTGGCTTAATGGCTTTGCCCAAACGAGAATTGCTGCGTTTGGACAAGGAAAGCGACTGTCGTGTTCCACCGCGAAACGTCTTAATGGATCTCCTTTTTGAGCCACGGTTAAATCGGCTGATCTTGTTCCGCAATGCGGATCAACTACAAGTTTGGCAGTGCTCTCAAAGTAATTGCGATAAGAAGTCAACGCCGTTTCGTGTTAAAACGATCACCGATTTGGAAACCGAACGGCTAGGTAATGCGGTATGCTACATTCCCGACACCGGAAAGATGGTCTATGGTGGAACGACGGAAAGCGTTCGTCAGATCGGTATGGGCACTGAAGCTCCAGAGCGGGTCTTACTAACTAATTGTGCAAACGTCTCAAGTCTGCTGTATGATTCCGAGCGGCGAGTCATAATTAGTGGGCACAGAAATGGAATCATTCAGCAGCATAGCCTGACCGGAGACCTCTTGGCGGCTTGTAGGCATGCTGGAGTACCTATTTTGCCGTCGTCCAACTCGGTGGATGTGACCAAACTGGCGCTGTCCCCCGATGGTCGCAATCTCATATCAGGAAACGTCGAAGGCGAATTGCGAATCTGGGATGCAAATGATTTGTGCTCCATCGGCACGATTCATAAAGCGGATGGACAAGGCAAAATTTCGGATATTTGCTTCTCGCACGACGGCAAACGACTGTTGTACCACCAAGTCGTTCCGGAAGGGACGAGCCAAACTGGAGTGCATATCCTTGACTTGGAATGACAAC
>JAYVBW010000088.1:0-7216 GCA_043750255.1 Pirellula sp. | reverse complement strand
CCAAACTCGTCCGTCTTTCCAAAGGCCATGCCGCCTTGAAATCCGCCACCTGCCAACCAAATGCTAAAGCCCTGACCGTTATGGTCTCGGCCCGCTTTCTCGGGCGAACCGTGCTCCTGCGTTACTGGCAGACGACCGATCTCACCGCCCCAGTGCACTACCGTCGAATCCAACATGCCCCGTTGCTTTAGGTCCTTGACCAAGGCTGCTGCGGGTTTGTCGGTTTTGTTACATATTGAAGTGAGGCCGTTTACAAGTCCGCTATGGTTGTCCCACGGCTGCCCACTGTGAAACAATTGAACGAAACGAACGCCACGTTCAACAAGTCGGCGAGCAATCAAACAGCGAGTGCCATATTCCTTTGTTTCTGGAGCATCGAGTCCGTACATTCGATGCGTTGCCGCGGTTTCCTTTTCGACATCGAGTGCCTCGGCTGCCGCTGTCTGCATACGGGCTGCCAACTCGTAACTCGCGATCCGTGCCTCTAACTCCGATTCGCCGGGATGCGTTTCAAGATGACGGCGATTCAAGTCTTGCAGCAATGCGAGATTTTGCTCCTGGAACTTGCCTCGCACGTGCGGTGGTGGCTCAAGGTTGAGAATGCGTGGCTCTTTGGGTCGCAGGACGGTCCCTTGGAACATCGCAGGCATAAAACCATTCGACCAGTTCGTTACGCCATCCACGGGCAAACCGCCTGGATCCGTCAACACCATGTAGGCTGGCAAGTTCTGAGACTCAGACCCGAGTGCATAAACCAACCACGAACCCAACGTCGGACGCCCTAACACGCCTGGGATACCACCGTGAAAGTAGCGTATCGAGACCTCATGGCCATTTGCACCGGTGTGCATGCTGCGGATCAGGCAAATGTCGTCGACGATTTCAGCCGTATGAGGCAGCAGTTCTGAGATTTCCGTACCACACTGTCCGTGCGCCGCAAACTTAAAGGGACTTCCAAATAGTTTCTTACTGGCTTCATTCACAAAGCTAAAGTGGATGTCCTCTTTGTAGTCGGTGCCACTGTATTTGGAAAGCTCCGGCTTGGGGTCCGTTAAATCCATGTGCGAAGGACCTCCATGCTGAAACAAGGAGATCATAGCTTGCGCCTTGGGTTCGAAATGCGTCCTTCGCGGGAGCAAGTCATTGTGCGGCTTTGCCAAAGCAATGGCCTTCGGCATCTTGCCTTGCTCCTGCTGCAACAACCAAGTCAGCGCAATGGAACCAATACCCATCGCGTTCTCTGCCAAAAAATGTCGGCGACCAAAAATTCCCATACTGCATTCGCTCCTAATCGACGTATACGAATTCGTTTGTGTTCAGCAACGCGTGACAATAATTAACCAAAACCTGTTTCGACATGTTGGAACCTGGCGCTATTCCGCGCGGATCGTTTTTGATCGCTTGCAATTGATTGGCGGCATGAATCATTGAGAGTTTGAACTCGTCACTCGTCGGCGGTCGACAATAAATTAGCCGCCAAGCAAAATGCATTTGCGATGGCAAATCGACAATACTATCGGCTGATACCGGTCCGCGAAACTCTGGCTGATTTGCAAGTTGTTCAGCGGTCAGAGGCACCGCCTCACGCATGGCTCGAGCGGCGATCAAATCAGCTTGCTGCCAAGTGTACTCGCCATTCATCAAAATCAATGATTGAGTCGCAACCGTTGACACGGGCCTCCTTTCGCAATTGACATCCATCACCGGCGCGTCGAAACTTTGCAACATCGCTACCGGTTGAGAGCGACGCACTTGGAGATAGAGGCTGCGCCGTTTTTGCTGGCCATCGACGATCACTTGGCCCGTCTCATCCGCTTTGATAGCCACCGGAGGGCCAAAAAAATTCGGCTCAAGCGTGCCGGAGGCAACCAACATTCGATCGCGAATCACCTCTGCATCCAACCGTTGAATCGACTTGCGCCAGTAGTAAACATTCTCGGCATCCTTGGCGGATTTCAAAGTATCGCGGACAGAGTTTTGACGCCAAGCAGTGGATGTCATGATTGAGCGATGGAGCTGTTTCAAATCCCAGCCGCTACGCATAAACTCATCCGAGAGCCAGTCCAGCAGCAGCGGGTGTGTTGGAACCATACCTAGCTTTCCAAATTCGGAAGGGGTTGGAACAATCGCTTGTCCAAAATGATGCAGCCAAATGCGATTGACGAGGACCCTCGCGACCAAGGGGTGTTTTCCGCTCGTCAACGAGCGAGCATAAGCCAACCTCCGTCCGCTTGTCGGCAGACTCGTGTCGCGTTCGGGCAACAATGGCAACTCTCCCTCTGCCGCTGCAATGGTCAAATCGGACGGCAAAACTTTTTGCTTGGGCTGTTGGTGGTCTCCTCGATGAAACAAATGCGTATCGGGGACACGGTCAGGAAGTTCAGTCATCGCGCGCAGAAACTCTTCCTTGGGTTTGCGGGCTCGCGTTTCTTCGATCTTGGCATCAAATGCTTTTAGTTCTTCTGCCGCTTTAGGAAGATACTGATACAAGACGCCAGGAGTGATGTTGACGCTAGGAAACTTTTTGAGGATCGCGGTTTGCTCTGCCGATCTTTCCTTCTCGGATTTCTCGTAGGCAGTTCGAAGTTCCGTTCGAAGCGGTTCTTCGTATTTCAGCAATTCCTTGTCAAGTGCCTCGGCCATGGATATTTTTTGCTTGGCGGTTCGTTCTTCCGTAATCTTTTGAGCTTCTAATTCGATCGCCACAGATTGTTCTCGATCGGCAATCGTGTAAAGCGATATTCGACGGGCGTCAGGGACTCGCCATTGCTGAGGGTCGAACGCGGGTTCGAATACCGCTCTCATCGCGTAGTAGTCCAGTTGCGAAATGGGATCGTAGCGATGGTCATGGCATTGAGCACATCCGACGCTGACACCCAGCAGTGACGAACTTACAATTTTTATCGTGTCGGCTATGACTTTATTGCGCGCTTCTAGGCTATTGTCTCCTGCGCCAGTCCCATCGGCTGCCATAGTGAGGAATCCAGTGGCAGTCAGCAATTCAATTTGCTCGGCAGTCCAATCACTATGCCGAGCGCCAGCAAGTTCATCGCCGGCCAATTGCTCCACGATGAAGCGGTCGATAGGCTTGTTCGCATTGAGCGACCGGATCACGTAATCGCGATACTTCCACGCCCAAGGTCGTACTGCATCCGCAGTGGTTTGCCCCTCCGAATCGGCGTAGCCTGCGACATCGAGCCAGTGCCTTGACCATCGCTCTCCATATTGCGGTGATTCGAGCAACGAATCCACAAGTTGTTCAAACCAATTCGCTTCGGGTGATTTGTTCCATCGATCGAACTCGTCCATGCTGGGTGGAAGGCCGACAAGATCGAAATAGGCACGACGAATCAAAGTCGCGCGATCAGCATCGGCAGACAAGGTCAATCCCGAGGTCATTGCTTGCGTCAAGAAGGCATCGATCGGTGTGCGAATCCGTTCGTTCAATGGGAAATCTGGGACTTGGGGTCGCACAATCGGACGGAAGGCCCAGTAATCGCGATCTTCGAGAGTGATTGGAACGCCAGGCCCGATCTGTTCGGGTTCAGGACGCTCGGTCTTTGAACCAGCATCGATCCATTTTCTTAGTACTTCCAACTGCGCAGCAGGTAGGTGCGATTCGCCAGGCGGCATTTCACCGTCGACTACGCGCTGTATCAAAAGGCTACCGCGTGCATTACCCACTTCGACGGCAGATCCAGAATCGCCACCCAGTTTTATGAACCGGACCAGTCTGAGATCGAGATTGCTTTCTTTCTTTTCCGTCGCGCCATGGCAGTCGAAGCAATATTGCCTCAAAATCGGGCGAATATGTCGCTCGAATGAAAGCTCTTGCGATTGGGCAGAACCCGGCTCATGGAGCACAAGCGTTACGATCGCAACGGTCCAAGCTAAGGGATTAAAGGACATGTTTTTTTGGCGGGACCTTTGGTAGGCGAAAGGCGGGGCTTAGAATTAGTCGCGTGCAAAGCGTAATTCATGCATGTCATCCTAACATGCATGTCATCCTAACATGCCATGTCTTCCTTGTTGAGACAAAGCTCTAGGGGATGATCTCTACTTTTTGTCCATCCCTTTTGAAACGGACGCCACATTGGTTGGTGATGTCTTTCAAAATGTCGTCAAGACTTGTCTTGTTGAGTTTCAGCTTGACCTTCTTCGATTCTAGAATCGCAGGCAGCGGGAGGGGGTAAAAATCGAGTTTGGTTTGGGCCGCGAGCGACCGAATCACTAGCTCAAGCTCGCCTTCGAGCGCTCCGGAGAATCCTTTTTTATCTAGTTCCGTTTCGCTGGCCTTTGGTTTTTCCCATTTCTTCTGCGGAATCATGGGGCGAATCAGATCGCGATGGGAAGCGACCGTTGCGATGACTCGCCAACCTGAAGGCTTTGTTGACCTGGAGACCGTTGCATCTGTCCATCGCTGACGCCAAGTTTTCCACGCCGATTGACCAATCCTTTTTTCGATTTCGTCTGTTGAATAGATCCAGTCGACTTTGGAATCACCAGCCAGAATGGGAGCTACCGTCAACTTGCCATCTTGGTCTGCAATGCAAAGGTCAAATCCGCTCAGTAAACAAGTGCCGATAGTTGCTGTAGTTGTCGACTTGCGAAACTCAAATGCTCGCCAAATGTCGTGTTCGATATTGAACGTCAAGTTCGCGTCGGGAACGCAACGAGACGCAAACTCCTGAATGACAGTGGACGCGACTGAGCCATCAGGCCAACCCAATGGCTTTGTGCCCATCGGTCGCATCGGGTTCGCTGCGAGAGAAACGGAAAGCCGCCAATGAGCCGCCTCAATTGCATCGCACTCCGATTTGGGCACTACCATGACAACACCTGCAAGCGGCAACAATACCGCCTCCACTTTTTCGATGGTTCGACCTAAAAAACTCTCCAACGTTTCGTCTTTTTTTTCAACCGTTACGACCGTATCTCTGGCGATGCGACGATCACACCAAATCGGAATTTCATAGGCAGAAGATATGCTATCCAATATAGATTCAAGCGAGGCGCTTTCAACGACTTGTTCACACGGAGCCTGCAAACTCTGTTGGATGGAAATGGCAGAGGCGCTCATGCATGGATGAGTTATTGTGCTTTGACTAAATGCATGCATTGGAAATCCAACGAATACTAGCATTGCAATGAGACTGAGAGTTGCCGAGTGGTTCGCTGTCAAGTGCGAACAACTCGCTTTTTCAAGTTTGTATTCTTGTTGAGTGAATTGATTGCGAAGCGAGTCGGGAGTAACTAAAGTAGGTGCAGATGGGTTCAATTAAATAGGTTCCTTTCGTTACGCGTTCACTTCGAGTGAGCCAACCAATAAAGTATACATTACCTTAGTCCTTAGTGTCTCAATAAATAGCTGAGCTCGCATGGCCAAGCTGCTCCAATACTTCGAAAACTATCTCGCCGATAAAAAAAGCGAGGTGGGTGCGTCGAACTGCGACGCATCGAAATGGATAGCACTAGTTCGCAAAACGTATGCCCCGCACACGCTCAAGCGGATGCTTACCTCGCAGCAGGTGGGCGTACGACAAGCGGCAGCGTGGGCATTGAGTCATTTGGGAGATGAGTCGCATTCGTGTCCATTAGGTATGCTGCTACGAGATTCGGCGAGAATGGTTCGGACGTGTGCGGACGAGGCACGCAGAGCCATTGCCCAGCGAACGCAGAGTCCTTGGCATCGTCAGACTGTTTCGAGAGTGGAGCAGTTGTTAGCAGACGGCATGTTTAAATCGGCCTCAGAACTTGCTAGCCACTTGGTGGACGAAACCGACTCGCGATCCGACGTGTACATGCTGCGAGCTTGGGTGCGTTTCAGCGACGGAGATATCGAACAAGCCGCCGAGGACTGCAAACGGACTCTGGCGTTGGATCCATTCTGCTATCAAGCATGCGTGGCTCTGGGGCAGTGCCTATGGCATTTGGGCCGGGATTTGGCAGCGAGAGAGTGCTATTGCGAGGCGGCCAGGATCTATCCCGATTGGGAACCAGCCCGCGCGGGTCTTCAAATGCTCGGAGTAAACCCGTAGGCACGAAGGTCGACTTGGCATTTCACGTAGGTCCGGCTGTCCTCAGCCGGACATGAAAACATAAGCCTGTCAGCCTGAGAACAGGCTGACCTACGTGTGCCGGACATGAAAACATAAGCCTGTCAGCCTGAGAACAGGCTGACCTACGTGTGTTGGCCGCTATGGCTTGAAAATTTTTCGGCCGAGGGTCGGATTGTAAGTCGTCCACGGATCGCGGGTCCGGTCACTTTCGATCAAAGCCAACGCCGCATTTAGTTTGGCGTCCATTTCATCGAGGTAATGAAAAGCCAACGCTTCTAAAGTCATTGGTACTTTCGGGCTTCCATGCTCCAGGTAACCGTGATGACTCACGATGATATGTTGCAGTCGCAGTACAATGGCTCGATCGGCTACGAACCCGGTCTCCGCAATGCCGCGGATTTTTGCATCCAACATTTGTACACCTTGAACAAGATGCCCAAGCATTTGGCCAGCATCACTGTAGCTCAACTCTCCTTCGTACAACAACTCTTCCAACTTGCCAATGTCATGCAACATGGCTCCAACCATCATGAGATCGCGATCGAGAACTGCATAGTGCGCCGAGACCCGATCTGCGAGCTGCATAAGTGAGACAACGTGCTCTAGCAATCCACCAGGATAAGCATGATGCGTCTTGATGCCAGCAGGTGCCAAACAAAAACGTTTTTCGATCGTAGGGTCTCGATAAAAACTATCGGCAATATGTCGAATCGTTTCATTGGTAATCGTTCCGATCAACTCCCCTAACTTGCTCCAGAGTTGTTCGACATCCACACGATTGCCAGCATCAAAGTCGACTGGGTCAAGTGTCTTTTCTTCCACCAATGCGATCTGATTAACAATCAATTGAAGGATGCCGTTGTGCAGTTGCGATGCGCCTTGGACTTGAACATAGGATCCTTTGACGAATCGTTCCGCTAATTTTTCGTCGGCGTTCCATCGCATTGCGGAGATCACGCCGGTTCGATCTTGCAATTGCATCAAGAGATAGAGATTGCCTTGTCGATTCGCTCTCAGTTGTCGATCCGCTATCCGGAACGCGGCGTCGACTTGCATTTGCGGTTGAATTTCGCTTACAAAGAGTTTTGGCATATTGGATTGGCAGTCGAGGATGTGCGTGCAGTGGGTAAATCGAAACCGCTAAAAGATAACGTTCA
>JAYVBW010000087.1:0-3780 GCA_043750255.1 Pirellula sp. | reverse complement strand
GGGTCTTTGCTCAATAACCCCAATCCATCGCAACTTTCATAAATGCACTGCGGTATCTCGATGCGCTCCAACGACTTAGTGAACGTCACCCCGGCGCAGCACGTTGTTTCCGCCTCGCGTGCGCGCGAGTGCAGTTTTAGAGGCGCACTAGGTGCGCTCCAGATGGACGTTTCGGGGTGGCTCGATACGGTCGTAGACATAGCTGCCATTGTAACCAGACTTCAGGGAACAGGTATGAGGCTTCAGCGAGATAGCCAAGCCCAAAGAACTTTTTCTTTTTTAGCTGCCGTCTTTCGTTCAGGCCTTCGGCCTGAACTAGCTGCTAACGCTAGCAGCTAAAAGAAGAAAGATGGGTGACGCGCGGAGGTGGCTTGTGAATGTGGGCGTGGTTCTCAGTTCGGCAGCTACGCATCGCTTCGCGATTCTGGATCATTTGGCGGTTTTGGTTGCGCTGAAGGTGGTTTTTCTCCAGCCTCCGGCCTCACGTCTCCAGCCTCTTCCTCGTCCGGCTTTGGGTTATCCGCTGGGTGTGTTAGACCGTGAATCTGTTGAAGCTTGCGAATCGATACTTGCGTGTAGATTTGCGTTGTCGATAGCTGAGCGTGGCCAAGCATCGCTTGGATGTACCGAATGTCCGCGCCGTTCTCGAGCATCAGCGTTGCCATCGTGTGACGGAACAAGTGACATGAACCTCGCTTGCCAATGTCCGCTGAATCAACGTATTGCCGAACGTATTCGGTGAGTGAATCCGGTTCGAGTGGTTGGCCTAACGTCGACAGGAACAAGGTTTGCTCTTTGGTGTTGACCAAGAGCATCGGGCGGGATTCGTGCAAGTAGCGGTCAATCCATTCCAGGGCTCGTTTGCCAATCGGTATGAGCCGGTCTTTCTTTCCTTTTCCCTGGCGTACCATCAACGTCTTACGCTCCGCGTCAACGTCGTACAGTTGCAAGCTGGCTAGCTCGCGGCGGCGAATGCCGCATGAGTAGAAGACCTCTAAAATGGCTCTGTCGCGTACGCCGCATGGGTCGCTCAAGTCGGGCTTCGAGAGGACGACATCGGCTTCCTTTGCCGAGAGAACCGCTTTGGGGAGCCTGCGGCCTACCTTGGGCATCTCAAGTTCGCTGGCTGGGTTGTAGAGAACTCGGTTTTCACGAGCTAGCCATTTGTACCAAGCCTTCACATGCGAAAGATGCGTGTATTGGCTGCGAAAGCTCATTGGTTGGTCTTTCTCGTTGCGGTACAAGTACAAGTGGCGTTGGTAACGCTCGAGGATCGGTTTGGTGATCTCGTTCGGTCTTGTAAGTCCGCGTTCTGCGCACCAGAGCGCGAACCATCGTAAGTATTTCTCACGCTGGCTGACTGTGTCCGCTGCGTAGTTGCGAACCTTCAAGTGCATGACGTGTTCATTGATTAGGTTCTGCATCCCGTTGGGATCGTTCGAATCTCCAATCGGGGCGTTGTCTTTGCGGTGGCCTTTCTTCGGCATGATTGCGTTTCCTGTGTCGGTTTTTGATGGTTGGTAATGCGAACGGCTTCTGATCGCTGGCGCGAACAGAAGCCGTTTATTGGTTTTGCTTCGTTGGGTGTCGTTTAACTACGACGTATGGCTACGATTGCTTTTGCTTCATGCGGCCTCCGTATTAGTGCTTGTTGTCGTTTGTTGGGTCGCTTTGCGTTCACCCTGCATTTCATTTGGTGAAGTCGCTGTTTCGTTAATGGATGACCCTAGGATATCGGTGTGTTCTTTGGATGATGAACTTGGCTCACCCTGTGATGAACCGCCATTTGGGTGTGTTGAACTTGGTTCCTCCGGAACCGTCGTACTCGTAACTGGTTGCAGTTTCGATGGGTCGATGAGCCCGCATAGGGTCGGTTGCCCTTCGCGCCCGCGACCATCGTAAAGAAGCTCGTATTCGGTCGCGCGTGCGCCCACACGATGGCCAATGATGTATTCCATTTCAAGTAATCGTTCGAGGTGCCGTTTGAGAGCCGTTTGGCTCCAGCCTAACGCTTCTCGCAGTCTGCGACGGGAGAAGCGGAACTCAACTTGCTCGACAGCATTGGCTTCGCATTCGCGGCGAACCCATTCGAATAGGTCGCGAAGGAGTCTTCGCGTTTGTGGCGGCAGTTCGTCAATGCTGCGACCGAGAACCGCTTCGGCTAACGTGTTGGCTATCGCGATATCTCGCGGGGTGACTTCGATGTATTGAATCGATTGACCATCGACCTCGAGCGTAAGAACAGGCCGTTGGTATTGGTGAAGCAACGCAACGGATTCGATCAGCGTGAGATACTTCATGTGATCTCGCCTTCGGCGTGTTTGATCGTCGAGGAAGCTCAATTGGTCTGCGTAGTCGTTGACAACAGCCAATGGCCTTAGAAGCCGTTGGGCGTTTTGATGTAGCTTGACGATCGAGGCTCGTTGGGCAGATGCCCGCAAGCCTGCGGCTTTGCGTGACATGCGTTGCTTGGCAAGGATGGCTCGCGTTTGCTCTCGGTCTTCATCGACCGTTAGGACCAAGCAACGATTTAATAACTCCTCGTCAACGTCGAGGGCCGTTGTCGTTAAGAAGATCATGACGGGGCCTTCGACATGGTATTCCTGCGTTTCCATGCGACCGGTTCCGGGGTCTTTGCCGGTACTCGCTATGGTGAGTTGCCCTTCGCTTTGCAGGAGCTTTAAAGCGTAGGACGCTTGGCGAATCCCTTCTTCTTCGGCGATCGCAAGCACTTTGTGTTGCAGGTTCATCCCGCCCATGTAGAACAGGCTTTGGCCAGTCATGGCCGAGTAGGTTACTTGCTCTTCACCGGGTAGGAAGCGAAGTATCGCTTCCATCAGCGAAGATTTCCCAGCCGCCGAACAGGACTGAACCATGATGGCAAGTGGGCGTTCCAGTTTGCGGCTGGTCGCTGCCAAGTAACCAACGAGTTTGTTATTGCGTTCGCCTACAACGCCGCAGCCCTCGAAGTCGTCGAGGATCTTATCGAGTAGGTTTTCCGATTTGAGCAGTTCCATTGCGGCCGCTTTGTCCGTGTCCGTGATTTCGAATTGAACCTGCTTGATGGCTTGAGCGTCTGCGATTGCAGTTTCCTGCAGCTCTTCGAGCTTTAGGAGCACTTTGCCAAGGTCTCGCTTGATGGTCTCTTCGTCGATGAGAAGTTCTTTGCAGGCTTCTTTGATGAATAGATTCCGGCTTCTGGCTGCGTACATGTCGAGCGTATCGATGAAGAAGCATTCCGCTTTGCGAACTAAGACGTTGACCTTGAGAACATCGTATGCACCGTTCTTTTCGAGACCTCGAACACGGTATGTTCGATTTCCAATCGGAATGATGATTTCGTTGCCTTTGATCTCGGCTTCGATGCTCGCGGTCGTTGTTGTTGGAATTGGGGAGGCTTGAGGGATGAGGCTTGAGACTTGAGGAGAAGCAGTCAATTTGTTGGCTTCGCTAATGTTTGCCGCTTCTTTTTTAGGTGCTTGGTTTTCTTTCTTCACTAACGCTTTAGGCTCTGAAACGGTTGAGGACAACCGTTCTACATTGGCGGCTTCCGCCGCTTGCTCGCGGGCGATTGTATCGCGTGCTTCTTTGAGGAAGTTGGGCGTAATTGTGGTGATGGCTGGCTGCGCCTTGCCGTTGCCAAGCCATTCTGCATTGCGAATGGCTAAGCCCAACGATGCATGGCCTGGCTGGCCTTTGTCGAGTCCCATTTGAAGCTTCGATGCGTATTCGTTCGCATCTTGCCCCGTTGGGAATTTGATGCGAAACGCATCGATGCCA
>JAYVBW010000086.1:0-2509 GCA_043750255.1 Pirellula sp. | reverse complement strand
GGGCAATCGAGCCTTGATGGCCTCGGACATTGCAATCGCATTCACGGATAACGGGCAATCAATGAAGCACGACTCTCACCCGTTAGAAAATTGGCGGACAACTCCTTTGTACTATTGAGTTGACGATCTAGATCGACAGCAATTTGACGCTCGAAAAGCCATCTCAACGGTGGATAACAGTGGATGAACTTGCTTCGACTTCCTAACGTGTTTCGGGACAAGACAGCAATATTACCGCGCAACATTTCACGATGATTGATTGCATTCTCGCGACTCTCCTTCATGATCGCAATCCTCTCATCCGGCACGGTAGGAATTAAGCTCCTGAAAACATCAGGTCCTCCCATCGCCGCCACGCCGAGATCGCTTACTTGCCCAAGCAAATGCATTGCGACATTGCGACTCGCATGGGTATGCAATGGATTGAACTGGTGGGCAAGCTCCTGAAGTTCGCGGTTGAGGCGCCAAATACGGAGTGCCAATTCTGATTCGTCTTGCCCCATCGCCACAGTGGCTAACGCGGCTGTACGTGCGATCAGGTTTTCTAACTGCGGAACACTATATCCAGTATAGACGCCAATCTGCTGCTGCCTCGGTCTCCGAGTCAGTTCCTCAAATTGCTTCAACAAAGGTTCCACGACCGCTACCAAATTGTTTTCCGAGGCTATGAGTTGCGCCGCGAGGTCAACGCGGACCTGACCGACGGCATCATTGGCTGAATCAGCTACTCCCTCCATGCCGCGACCTCTTGATCGAGAAAGAATACTCATGCGAGGCAAGGTGTCAGTCAAGATAGGCTCATTCAATACGAGCGGGCCGGGAAAGAGGACACGCTCTGACGAGAACTGCAAAACGGGATCTCGTGGCCAAGAGACGTTTGGAATCAATAAGAAGCCAAATGTACATGCGACGAAAAGTGGCGAAAGAAGCGCTGTCAGCGAGATCCAAACAAAGTGGGGTTCCAGCTTTGCATCGTCCAGTACAAGCCACCGTCTTGACAACCGGAAAAGCGCAGCAAGAAGTGCAACTACCGCGACTGGAGAACAATACAAAACAATCCAATTAAAATCGGTAAACGGCTGCTGTCCAATCAAACTTGAAACATCAGATAGCACCAAATTGATTATCGATGCCGAAACGAAGTACGCCACTAAACTGGCTACCAATGCTGCGGCTACGGCAATTACCGACTTGCGAAAGCACATCGAAGAAAATGCGCCAATGAGAAGAGCCATTGGTCCAAGTCCTAACCCAAATGCTATTCGATCCATGGGCGCCGGAAATCGAACAAGCGACACGATGGTCGTGATTAAAACCAAAACGGCTACGACGACAAGTCGGCTTGCAACTAGCTTCCATGGAACCACTCCTCGATCGGCAAGAAACCGAAATCTCGAAAGGGTTTGATCCCCTTCGAACGCGGTGACGCCGAGAATGCAGGCAGCGAGCAACGCAATAGTAAGAACAGCTTCAGGTGCCGCAGTTGCGGTCGCGAAAAGAAAGAACGCGCCGGCAACAACAATCAATCTCAGCCAAAACGAGTTTGCACACGAAAGTCGCAACATCATCTTCCATTCGCTTGGCGCGATACCCTCTGCATACCGATATCTAACATTACTCGGCAGCCGGACCGAACTTGCACTCCGCCAAAACGTTAGCGTCGCTTGTTGGCCAATCCCCCATCGCCATCGAAATGCGCCAACCATCAACACGCATCCAATCGAAAGTACCGCACCAACAAAAATCGCAATCACGATTGGTTCCGCTTGTTCCGGTAAAACACCATTGCGAACGAGGAAGGCGATTGCAGAATGAGAAAGCCAGGCACCCATGGAAATCTGCACGATCAATAACCCGATTGCCGCAACGACAAGGGCGGTGAGTGTTTCTCTGAGTAAGACGGTTGTCAAAAAGCAAAACACAATGACTTCAAAAAAAACCACGATCGTCATCGATGAAATGTAAAAAGTTGCCAACGTCACGTTTGCAGACTCAGGAATTAACAACTGCCCAGTTATCAAAAGGGCTACCGGTATAATCGCTAGTGGAAGGGATGCACAAAGCGAGCCAATTGTGGACACCAATAGCTTGCTGCTCAAAGCTAGCCGCCACGATGCCGGCAAACTGCTCGACCAAGTCCATGTTCCGGACTGTCGCTCGTGGCCAATCAACATTCCGCTGCAACCTAGTGCTAAGAGAATCGGTGCGACGCAAGCAAACGTAACTGTTACCGAAAGTAGTCCGGTCCGTGTGTCCGCATTTTGTGCAAAACTAGCCGAAACCAGCAGGAGCAACTGCACAACGAACACACCTGCCAACACCGCGATAAACGTTGACTTGACTTGCTGAAAATCTTTCCAAATCAGAGCGAACCAAAGCGATGGTCTGGTTTGTTGTGCTATTTCCATCATGCTACCTCCGATTGGTTCGATTTCGTTGCAGGCTGATTCTTTAGCTCGCGTGCCGGAACGGCCTCGAACGGTTGTGTAAAGCCTAGATACAACTCCTC
>JAYVBW010000085.1:0-4141 GCA_043750255.1 Pirellula sp. | reverse complement strand
CTCGAGAGATGGAAACATCGAACGCATTCCGGCATCGATACCCTTTGCACCGGATGCAAGTTTGGCAAACTGCTTGATGTCCGCCCCTGCGATAAAGGTGCGTCCGCCACCGATCAAGACGATCGCTTTGACGGACGGGTCCGCACAGCACTCTCGGAGCGCCGCTTCGATTCCCTCGGGCACGCCGGGGCTGAGAGCATTGACGGGCGGATTGTTCACCGTGATAACGCCAATGTCACCATCGCGAGTTAGTGTTACGAGTTCACTCACAAGTTTTTTCCTTTATTGATTTGTCTTTAAATTATTTTCTAGGAAGCGAATTCTGGCCCGTGGCTAGCGCCCGCCGGTTCACGAATACCGCATAGTGGTGCTATCGGGTTATCAGTCGCATCGTTCGAACAAGCCCGCTGCACCTTGGCCGCCACCGATGCACATACATACGATTCCGTAGCGACTTTTACGCCGGACCATTTCATTGGCGAGCGTACCAACTAATCGCGATCCAGTCATACCGAAAGGATGACCGATCGCGATCGATCCACCATTCACATTCAACTTGTCCGGATCGATCCCGAGCCAGTCTCGGCAATAGATGACTTGCACCGCGAACGCTTCGTTTAATTCCCACAGGTCGATGTCAGAGACTTTCAGGCCATGACGCTTGAGCAATTTTGGAACCGCATAGATTGGGCCGATTCCCATTTCATCGGGCTCGCAACCGGCAACCGCAAAGCCACGGAAGGCTACCTTGGCCTTGATGCCAAGCTCGTCTGCTCGCTGTCGTTCCAGGAGCAAGGTCGCCGAAGCACCATCTGACATTTGCGATGCATTCCCGGCGGTCACGCTCCCCTGTCCGCTGTTTGGGTCGAAATAGGGTTTGAGTGCTGCTAAACCTTCCAACGTTGTGTCGGCGCGATTGCATTCATCCCGTTCGAGCCAATGCTCCTCTTGGCCAGAGACAGCTCCGGTCTTCTTATCCAGCAGGGCACGCGTGACTTGTAGGGGAGCGAGTTCTTCGTTGAAATAACCTGCCTGCTGAGCGATCGCAGTTCGTAGCTGGCTGGACAATGCATATTGATCCTGAACTTCACGGCTGATCTTGTATCGTTTGGCAACAATTTCGGCGGTGTCTCCCATCACCATGTAGATACCCGGTTTGTGCTCGTAGACCCACGGATTGATCGCTTTTTTGGGATCGATTTGTAGGCCGTACATCGCCGTGATGCTTTCGACGCCGCCGCCAATACAGGCGCTAGCCCCTTCGTGAACAATTTCGTGAGCGGCCATGGCGATCGCTTGCAAACCGGACGAACAAAAGCGATTCAAAGTGATACCCGCGACACTCGTCGGCAACCCAGCGCGAATGGCGGCTACGCGAGCCACGTTCATTCCCTGCGGACCATTTGGATCGGCGCAGCCCATAACCACGTCCTCGATTTCGGCTGGGTCAAGTTGTGGCGTCTTACGCAGCACGTCCTTGATACAGTGGGCCGCTTGGTCGTCCGGTCGAGTCATATTCAATGAGCCACGGAACGACTTGGCCAGCGGTGTGCGAGAACTGGCGACGACGACAGCTTCTCTCATAATCTTTTTTTTTCTCCAAGTTGCAAATTGCCAAGTCGAGCCAAATCGGCCTCGTATCGACGATAGGCCAGTAAAAAAACTGGAACAGAAAGCAAACCAGCCTGAGCGGTAATGAAAATCCCCCACGTAAAGCTATGAAAGACACCGGTCAGCCATGCTGCGAGGACGGAACCTAATGATGCCCCGAAGATATTTAAACCGATCATCAATAGCGCGACGGTCGTTGCCCGCAGTCGAACTGGGCTCAACTCTTGAATAGTCGCAAGAACGGGACCGTACATGATCGTTATTAAAATGGAACCAATGCAATAGCAAACGCCAAGGGGGAGATAATAGTCACCGGGAAGAAACCGATAGGCAATCACAAAGGGGGCGATCGCAATTTGAGACACGACAATTGCCAGTAATCGGCCACCGTTGCGGCGCTTGTTAAAAATATCCCCCATCCACCCTCCGAGAATATTTCCCACCGAGCCACCGACGAGCAACATACAACCAATAAAGATTGGCGCACCAGACTTGGTAAAGCCGCGTTCCTCGTACAGCCACTTAGTATCGAGCCAGGTTGCTCCAACACCAATGTTGATGATCACCGCGCCTAACATCGTCATCGCCAAGGCTGGCGTTCGGATTATTGTCTCCAAAGTTTCGATGAGCGAAGAAAGGAACGATCTCCTTTCGGTTTGCTGAAATTGGAATGCATGCGGTTCCTGTTCCGTCGCCCCGCGTCGGGGATCTTTCACAAACATCAGCACACCGACCATCGATAGACCGATCAAGCCCAGCCCGAAGAAACAGCCTCGCCATCCAATCCATGGAATCGGCCAAAGCAAATTTGGGATGATGAAAGAGAAACTTGCCCCAATCGGTACTCCCAAATAGTAGACGCCTGATGCCAATGATCGCTGGCGTGGATGAAAAACATCGGCCAACATCGCAATGGCCGCTGGTGTCAACGTCGCTTCGCCAAACGCGACAAAAATGCGAGCAAATGCAAGTTGGGAAAAATTCTGCGCCAAACCACTCGCCGCCGTCGCTCCACTCCAAATAAGTAACCCCAAGGCGATCAATCGAGGACGATGCGTGCGATCTGCCAGCGTGCCCAAATACAATCCGGCCACTGAGTAGACGATCGAAAAAGAATAGCCAGCCAGCAACTGGTTCTGGAGGACTGTCAGATGCAGATTCGGATCTTCGCCAAGCGGAATTTGTAAGCTGGTGATCAACTGTCGATCGACGAAATTGAAAACATTGAGCAACGTCAGCAACGCCAAAAGCTGCCAAGCGGATGGCGGATCCAGATCCTGGCCTGATGACGACATTTTATGGATACCATCCTAATTTAGTTGCTCACCGATCGCGAACCAATTTACCGACCGGTCGGCAGGTTCGCAAGACCGGAGACAAATCTAAGCCGCAGGATGAACGCAGGTAGAACCGCAGAGGCACGAGTCTCTGTGGTTCAGCGGGTTTCAACCAGTCGGTTTTGGAAATAGTCGAGCATTGCTTTGTCCGCTTTCTCAGCATCGGCTCCTTTGAAACCATGGCCAGCACCGTTCATCGTTAACAGCTCTGCCTCGACACCAGCCGCTTTTAGTTTGTCGACCAGCCATACCGCTTGTTCGTGTGCAACATATTTGTCTTCGGTTCCATGAATGCACAGAGTCGGCGCTGCGTCGGGTGTGACCCAATAAAGAGGACTGCCTAGGATATGACGCTGACGATGAGTGTCGAGATTGCCACCAAACCACAACGGCAGGACTTCGTGCGCGTCGACGCTCTTGCCATACGATTTCGTGAAATCGCTTGGGCCGTAAACATTGACAACACAATTTACACTGCTGGGCTGTTCAGGGTTGCCACCGGTTCCTTCAAACTCAGGCACGTTTGCTGTCACCCCTAAAAACTGTGCCAAGTGACCACCAGCGCTACCACCGGTAACACCAATCTTCGCAGGATCGATATTGTATTTGGCTGCGTTGGCGCGTAGCCATCGAACCGCTGCTTTGCAGTCGTGCACCGCGGCAGGAAACGTATGCTTTGGCGCTAAGCGATAAGTGATTGTGATAGCGACGAAGCCTTTTTCTGCCAACTTCTTGCATAGGCTATCATAACTCTCTCGCTTGCCAGCGCGGAATCCACCACCGTGGATGCACAGGATAGCCGGTCGCATGCCGCTGTCAGATTTCGGGCGAGCCAAGTTCAAGGATAACGATTCACCTTGGGGAGTCGAATAGACAATTCCTTCTTCCCAGATCAAATTATCAGGTTCGGTTAGTGCCGCGTCCACTCTACCGATGAAGGCTAGCGAGAGGAGTATTCCAACACAGGTAAATAAATGCAAGTTGCGGATCATCATAGATCTCTCCGAGTTAGTGTTAGGTGCGAGTTTTGTTTTTGGCGAGGGTATAGATTTGATTGTTTTGGCACGATTTTTGCGCTGCTGGCTTATCGTTTTATCTTACTGCCAATTTTGTTCAGCGATGCCTCATCGTCAAAAAAAGACAAGCGATTGCGGCCTCGGATCTTGAGGGCTTCAAGTATTTCAAGCTCCTTA